>JANQII010000140.1 GCA_028282195.1 Prolixibacteraceae bacterium | reverse complement strand
GGGGCCCCACCTCTTCCCATTCCGAACAGAGAAGTTAAGCCCGCCAGCGCCGATGGTACTGCAGAGATGTGGGAGAGTAGGTCGCCGCCATCCTTTCAAACCCTAAGTTCATCAGAGCTTAGGGTTTTTTTATTTCGGGGCGTATTGCAATACGCCCTGTACACGCTATGGTTTTGAGAATAGCCATCCGTATAAGTTGATCACTGTAGGTCTTATTATTTGAGGCAGTAATGTCTTTTGTTAAAATTTATACCCCGCTCTTTGTAAATCTTTTAACGTTTTAAAAGGCTTTTCCGGGTTTAAATGTTTGGCTAAGAAAAGATGAATCTTCAATCTAATATCTTTTGCAATCTTAGTGTCCATACGATCGAAAGAATGCCCGCCAGGAACATCCTGATAAATTTTATATTCAAACTTCTTTCCATCAGCTTTTAATGATTTTATGAGATGTTCCACTTCCAAAACATTTACATCATCATCGTTTGTATTTGTATGGATAAGTAAAGGGGTATTTTTCATTTTATGAGTATTCCATGCAGGAGATCTTCTTTTATATTCTTCTACATTATCATAAGCTTGATCGCCGATGTGGTATTCAGCTTCATATAAATCTCTATAATCTTGGGTATAATATCCCATTCTTGCAATTAAATCACTAACCGGAACCCCGGCAAAAGCACATTGATATTTACTAGGGTGTTCAAAAATATTCATTAGGGAAATTAACCCTCCATGACTCCATCCTATTATGCCTACCCGATTTTCATCAACGAAGCTGTAGTTTTCGATCATGTGATTTCTGCTGGCATATACATCTTCAATTTCAAGGCCACCGTAATCAATCTTTTTGTAATGCGATTTGCCGTAACCTGTACTTCCCCTGTATTCAGCAGCAACAACAATATAACCCTGGCTGATTAATTCACGGACAATGTGTGAATAGTAGGTTGTAAAATCGGCATGTACACCGCCATGAGGCAAAACAATAAGGGGATATTTTTTATTTGTATCAATGGTTAGCGGAATAAATACATAGGTCCAGAACTTAACCGGATTTCCAGCTCCCATCGCTGTTGGGTTTTCTTCTTTCCATTTAGGAGGCCCAAAAATGTATTGCTTGTCAACATGGGCAATATCTCCTAATTTTTGATGCCACATTAGATCATCAATTTGTTTCGACAATCGATCAATTCGATGATTCAAGTTCTCATCATTTTTTTGAAGTTTGCCTATTTCTTCTTTTAGAACAGAAACATCTTGAGTAAAAGCCTGAGCAGTTATAAGTGTAATTAGAATGGTTGTGATTAGGATGATTTTATTCATTTTGGTATTTGCTTTAGATTTATGTGAAAGATATTCTTTATGGAATGAAATTTCAAATGCAATTGTCATATCTTTTACTTCAGTATCTTTTTAATTAGTACCTGAAGCTCTGGAATAACCTCTTGTTTGAACCACTGGTTTTTTGCTTGCCAGATGTTATTTCTGGGTGAAGGATGGGGCAATACGAAATATCGAGGTAAATATTCTTTATAATTTTTAACTGTTTCTGTAAGATTTGTTTTTGCTTCTTTCTTCAAATAATAATCCTGGGCGTATTTACCAACCAAAATAATAAGCTCTGCATTTTCAATCTTGTTAAAAAGATGATTATGCCACAAGGGGGCACACTCTTTACGGGGAGGTAAATCTCCTGATTTATTTTTGCCCGGGTAACAAAATCCCATAGGGATTAAAGCAATTTTTTCTGTGTTGTAAAATGTTTCTTTATCTACTTGTAACCAGCTTCTGATATTATCTCCGCTTTTATCATCCCAGGGAATTCCTGTTTGGTGAACAACTAATCCGGGAGCCTGGCCTACAATGACAATTTTACTACGAGGGCTTGCTGTAACAACCGGGTTGCAACCATGTGCCAAAAATGGTTCACATACTCTGCACTGAGCAATATTTTTAAGAAGTGTTTCCAGCTGAAAATATTACAAGTGTTAAATCTGTTCCCAGCCTGAGCGATAGTCATGCCTTATCCATTGTTCTGCCATTTGGCGTGCAGGTAAGCTTGCATAATCTTTATTGAAGCGCGGATCTCCATTTACAATTTCAAATTCATTTTTGGTCATAATACGAATTTCATCTCTTGAACCAATATTGCTAAATCTCATATTTGGCCCATCCCATTTGAGTTTTCGCTTTAAACTTTGAAGTCGAACAGCTAAAACTCCCATAACAACCATTTCATTGAGAGGACCTGCATAATTAAAGTTCGATGAAGCTTCAACACGGTTGTCAGGACTTTCCTTGCAGGCACGAATCCAATCTTGTTCATGTCCTGCTACACCATCAATTATTCTTCGAATTTTCTTTTCAGGTGCTTCAAAATGGCTCATTTCAGAAAGTGGAAGAAGGGTCGGATTCTTGCCATATGTACCACACATCAGCTTTCCTTTAGTGCCGTGAAAAATACAACCCCCATCACGGTCTCCCATTTGCTCTCCGTCTTTTAGCTCGTCTGGTCTTGGAGGCATTAAACCACCATCGTACCAGGTAACTTTTAAAGGAGGCATGGCTACCTTTGGCAGGTTATCTCTTGCTGGAAATTCATAAACTACCATTTCTGCGTTTGGTGCAGATTGACTGTTTACCGGAGTTGAAGTTCCCTGTACAGATTCCGGATATTTCAATTTAAGAGCTTTAAAGACCGGATCTAAAATATGACATGCCATATCGCCTAATGCACCTGTCCCAAAATCCCACCATCCACGCCAGTTCCATGGATGATAAATATCGTTATACGGTCGGTATGGAGCAGGGCCAATAAACAAATCCCAATCAAGTGTTTTAGGTATTCGCATTTCTTTTCGTGGGCGTTCTAATCCCTGAGGCCAGATCGGACGATTTGTCCACGCATCAACATGGGTGATGTCCCCAATCTTCCCAGCCCAAATCCACTCACATATTTGACGAATGCCTTCACCACTATTCCCCTGGTTACCCATTTGAGTTGCTACTCCATATTTTTTTGCCGTTTCAGTAAGTACCCTGGATTCATAAACAGTGTGTGTTAAAGGCTTCTGCAAATAAACATGAATTCCTTCCCTTATTGCCATTAAAGCAGGCAAAGCATGTGTATGATCAGGAGTTGCGATAACAACAGCATCAATATCCTTTTGTGCTTCAAACATGATACGAAAATCCTTATACTTAGAAGCAAGGGACCATTCTCGGAATGAGTTACGGTTTGCATATTTCCAATCTACATCGCAAAGCGCAACGATGTTCTCATTCTCCATTCTTTTCAGGTTGTTGTACCCCATGCCACCAACTCCAATACCTGCAATGTTCAACTTATCGCTTGGTGCTTTGTGCCCAAGCCCGGCAATTACATGGCTCGGAAGTAAGCTTACTCCTGCGGTAACACCAATTGTAGATTGAAGGAATTTTCTTCTGCTATGCATTTTTATAAGGATTTTGTCAGTTTATACCAGTTTTGCAGTTGAAGGCAATTTAGCAAACAATTGCTGATTATAAAAGAAAGTTATTTAAACATCATATTCTTACA
Source organism: Prolixibacteraceae bacterium (assembly GCA_028282195.1). Lineage (GTDB taxonomy): Bacteria > Bacteroidota > Bacteroidia > Bacteroidales > Prolixibacteraceae > Sunxiuqinia. The sequence goes on along the minus strand of JANQII010000140.1, from coordinate 5,613 downwards.
AAAGAAAACGGGATAAGAAAAATCTTACCCCGTTAGTATTGTGATTGAGAGTCTGACTTTAAGTCAGGCTCTCAATAAACTTTTTTTAAGCAGGCATATCAGGCAATTTCCATCCTTTTCTATAAGTATGATTTACCAATTCTGCAGCAAATTCCTTCGCAGGAATAGGGTCAGTCCATGTCTTATCGAACGTAGGATGTCCGTCATGAATTGCGAAACCATCTTTGATAACAGTTCTTACAGTTTCATCATCAGTTAGGTTTGTGAATTCCATTTTTTCACCATCCCATTCAAGGGTTTTGTTAAGCGATTGAAGTCTAACTGCCAACACACCCATAACAACCATTTCATTGAATGGACCTGCTTCTGCAAAGTCTGAAGTACAAGGAACCCGGTTTTCAGGACTTTCTTTACAAGCGCGTATCCAATCCATTTCATGAGCACCTTTGTTCCAAGCCATTCCTAATTCTTCTTCTACTCTTCTTTCAGTCTTAGCTACTTTAGGGGTTTCGCCGCCAATAATCTCTGGTTTTACACCATAACATCCAGCATGCAGAATACCTTTAGTTCCGTAGAAGAAAGTACCTCCACCAGCTTTGTTTGGATTTTTGCCAGCTGGCCAGTTGTCAGGCAACATAGGTTTAATACCTCCATCATACCAGTTAACTTCTACTTCAGGCATTTTAATTTTGCCCACTTTTTCCCTTGAAGGGAAAGTTAACTTCACAGCTTGCGATGTAGGAGCGCAGTCATTTAGTAATAATGAAGAACTTCCTTGTGCTTTTGTAGGATAGCCTAGTTTTAAACCTTCGAACACAGGATGTAGAATATGGCAAGCCATATCACCTAAAGCACCCGTTCCGTAGTTCCACCAACCTCTCCAGTTCCATGGATGGTAAATTTCATTGTAAGGAACCATTTTTGCAGGACCAGTAAATAAATCCCAATCCAGGTGATCAGGAACCCACTGTCCTTGCTCAGGGGTATTTAATCCTTGAGGCCATATTGGTCTGTCAGTAAATGAATCAACCCTGGTTACTTCACCAATAGCTCCACTCCATAACAACTCACAAGTTTCAGCAACACCTGCGCCGGAGGCACCCTGGTTACCCATTTGAGTAGCTACTTTGTGCTTTTTAGCTAATTTGGTTAATAGTCTTGATTCGTAAACTGAATGGGTCAAAGGCTTTTGCAAGTAAATATGTTTGCCCATTTCCATTGCTTGAGCTGCAACAATTGCGTGAGTATGGTCTGCTGTAGCAATTACAACAGCATCAAACTCGTTACCCATTTCTTCATACATGACCCTGAAGTCTTTGTATTTCTTAGCTTTTGGGAAATAATCGAAACAGTTTTTAGCATATTTCCAATCTACATCACAAAGGCCAACAATGTTTTGTGATTGGAGATTTTTAAGGTTAGCAAAACCCATACCGCCGACACCAACACCGACAATATTAAGTTTATCACTAGGGGCCTTATGTCCCAAACCTGCAATTACATTGCTGGGGAGAATGGTAATTCCAGCCGCAGCTGCAGCTGTAGTTCCCAAAAATGACCTTCTGGAAACTTGTTTTGATTCTTTTGAATTTTTCATAGTTTATAATACTAATTTGATTCAGGTTGTATTAAAATTACGATTGTGTTGTTTTTATAATCCCCTAAAGATAGGATTATCTCTTTTGTTGAACAAACCGGATGATGAGTTTAACGAGGGTCTTTAAACGTATTATAAGGTTTTAACATCTTTTAAAGAAAATCACATCTTTTATACTCAAAAGATTTTCACTCTGTTGAAATAGTTTTTGTCTATTCTGAATAAAAAAAATCAATTTGACACGTGTTGAGCTCTACCGTATATTTGTTGTATAGTTTTTATCGAATCCAAATAAAAAACAAAAATCATGTTAACAATCGGACAAAAATTTCCTGAGTTTAAAAAAGAAGCTGTGGTATCTCTTGAACCTGGTAAAGAGTTTCAAACATTGACAAATGAAGATATTAAAGGTAAGTGGACCGTGTTTTTCTGGTGGCCACTTGACTTTACTTTTGTTTGTCCAACAGAAATTACTTCATTTAATGCAAGTTTTGAAGAGTTTGAAAAACGTGGTGCAAGCCTTATTGGTGCTTCAATCGATTCACAATTTGTACACTTAGCCTGGAGGAATGATCATTCTGGATTGAAAGGATTGAAATTCCCAATGCTGGCTGATACTTCAAAATCACTATCTGACGAGTTGGGGATTTTGGAATCAGAAAATAAAATTGCTTATCGTGCGACTTATATCATTGATCCTGAAGGAATCATTCAACATGTTTCAATTAATGGATTGAATGTAGGACGTAACGTAAAAGAAACAATTCGAATCCTGGATGCACTTCAGACTGGAGAATTAACTCCATGCGACTGGGTGCCGGGAGAAGCTACATTGTAAATAAAACGCCATAACAAAAACAAGTTAGATCAGAAAATTGGATATGCAAAGGGAGTCTGTTATAGCTCCCTTTTGTTTTTCTGTTTCCAGATTAGAATAAATAAGTGCCTATTTATTCATTCTTTTTCAAAGTCACATTTACTTCATCTTTATTCTGAATTTTAGTTTCGTTTATGTCGTATCCAATATTTGAAAAAATGAGTATTACGTTTTTATCACTATCATCAATTTTAATCATATAACTACCGGTTTGATCAGTAATTGTTCCAATTCGTTCTCCTTTAATTAGTACAGAAGCATTTGGGATTGGTTCTCCTGTTTTTTTATCTGATACTTTTCCATAGATAGTTCGTTTCCACTTTTCTTGTTCTATTTTTTTATCATCAACATCTTTTGGGGTAGAAGATTCTTTCTCTGAAATACCAAGTTTTACAACAATTGAAGGCTTGTCTGTAATTTTAACTTCTTTCCTGGTAAAACCCTGATGTGCAAAAATTAACGAGTAATCATCAGGTTCAACTGTAATCATAAAATTACCTTCTTCGTCAGTAATCGTTCCGGTAGTTTTCCCTTTGATTATTACTGAGACTCCTGGGATAGAATTTCCATACTCGTCTGTTACTTTTCCTGAAATACTATTGTTTTGATTTTTCTTATTATTCGAGGTGATGTAATCGTAAAACTTTTCATAGATGCCACTTATTCCTTCAATGTCTTTTCTTTTTGCTTTAGACAGACTGATAATCATTTCATCGGATGATAAATCTTTACAATTATATTCCTTCCAATTTTTCCCGAGTGCAACACCTACAATTTTATGAGCACGGGTATCAACTTCTAAACTGAATTCTCCATTTTTGTTGGTAAGAGTACCTCTGTATTTGGGATCTGAGATACCCGTAACGGTAATTAAAGCATTTGCTACGGGAGATTTATCTTCTTCAGAGATTACTTTGCCTGAGATGTATACATATTCCTCTGGCTTGAAGGAAGAAGCATGATTCTTTACATCAATATTGTTTTGCTCTATCCAAAAAATTACATCATTTTCCTTAGCACCATATTTTTTTAATGATTCTGGATTACTATCGACAGTAATTGATCCAATCAAATTTGGTTCTAAATCATCAATGTTATTTATTTTACTTAACCTCCCATTAATAAAATAAAGAGGGTTGCTATAATGAGATGACTTGTTCCCTGTATTCGTTTTCGCAACATACATACTTGTTGTTCCACCAAGAGCATTGTCTCTATGGTAGGAATTGAATGATTCGATTTCATTTAAAGGGATTTGATCTAGCGAACTTATTCTTCTTTTGTCTAAGTAGATTATTTCCTGATTAATTTTCTTTTTAAATTCTGAAGGAACAAGTCCTTTTTTAGTCGTAATAAGTACTACCCCATTTTTACCTTTTGTACCGTATAAAGTCTCTGCTGATTTATCTTTTAATACAGTAATACCTTCAATTGAGTTTTTGTTTATTTTATCAACTTCTGTTTCTTTGACGATACCATCAGCAACAAAAAGAGGTTTTTCTTGCGGCAAGTTATCCAAGATATCACTTCTGGCATTTCCTTTAAATACTTCTTCATCTCCATGCTTTTTTATTATGTCGATAATATCTTCTTTATTTGGAATTGAGTCTTGGTCTTCAGCTATTGTTGTTTCTTGTTCCTGACCTTGATGTAGTGAAATAATTTCAGTTTTAACTTCTTTAGTTGATAATCCCATAACAAGTAAGGCGAGAAGAGGGATAAGGGCAATTCGTTTTAAGGTGGGGAATTTGTTTTCTGTTTTCTGTTTCATCATGATTATTCTGTTTTTTAGTTGGGAACCATTAAGGGCAGTTAAAAAAGGTGCTATACCCTTTTTGTCTGCCAGAGAAACCATGGTAAGTTGGTAGGTTTGAAGATCGTTTTCCTGAACTACTTTTTCATCAGCAATATATTCCAGGTTTGTTTTAATGGCATCTTTAATTAACCACGCAAATGGGTTAAACCATTGAAAAGTAAATAGCAACTCTGAAAGGAGCATATCCAGAGTGTGCTTTTCTTTCACATGTACATTTTCATGCTGAATAATTAAATCTAAGTTGGGGTGGGTGAGTATTTTTTTGGGTACAATAATTTTATTAAAAAAAGAAAAAGGATGGATATCTTCTTTACTTACACAAAATTCGGTGGAGTAGTTTATTTCTTTGTAGCTTTTACTTATTAATGACTTTGCACGTATATGTCCAATTATTAAATGAATTATTGAAATACCAACTCCAATGAGGTATATGTAGAAGCCCCAAAGGGAAATATCTAAATTATCTTTCACAGGGCTAAACACTAAAGCTTCGGTAGACGGCAAAGCTGCTTCATAATTTGTGTTTTGATGAAAGGCAGAAGGAATAACTATTTTGATAACAGTAAATGTTATTAAAGGAATTATGAAACTAATAAGGAAAGAGCTCAACAAATAGAACCGGTTGAACCTGAAAAGAGATTGCGTTCTAAAAAGAAAGTAAAAAGTTAAATAAAATGCTCCAACAGCCAATGCAGTTTTGCCTATGTAAATGAGGAAAGTTTCCATTAATTATCATCTTTAATCATTTTTATCAGCTCTTCCAGCTCATCTTTTGACAGCCCTTTTTCTTTTACAAAAAAAGCTACTGCACTTTTATACGAATTGTCAAAATAGTCACTGACAACCCGATTCATAAAAGATTTTCGATATTCATTTTTTGAGATGAGCGGGTAGTATTGGTAAGTATTACCATATTGTTTAAAACCTACAATCTCTTTTTCCTGCAATAACCTTACAAGTGAGGAGATGGTATTGTAGTGAGGTTTGGGTTCCGGGTATTTATCAATGATATCCTTTACAAATGCTTTTTCAAGTTTCCAGAGAATTTTCATGACTTCCTCTTCTTTTCCAGTTAGTTTTTTCATATCTGCAATTGTTTCTTGTTATAATCTATTCAAATGTACAACTATAAAATAAGTTATACAACTATAAAACCAGTTAGTTAACTGTATTTTCAGTTTTTGAATAAGATTGTATAGCACCGACTTATGTATTCAAAACTGATTTATTATCTAATTAAAGGTTAAAACCTCCGAACCAGGTTCGGAGCAGGCTCTGCAATTGCATTGCAGCTACTTTAGTTTCTATAAATTTCCACACAAA
>JANQII010000138.1 GCA_028282195.1 Prolixibacteraceae bacterium | reverse complement strand
ATAATTGGGATAAGTATTGGAAAGTAATATCAACAAGTAAAACTGGTTATTATCTAATTTTTAAGAAAACAGTTGAAGATGATTCACAAATTGGATGGTTGAAATTACAGATTGACACATTGAATGGACAAATTAGTCTAATCGATAAAATGATTTCTGAATATGAAAAATTAGTGATTGAATAATAGACAGGGCATAACATTTTGCCATATAATATGGTTATTGGCATCTCATCGGTTTGACCAATCAAAGCTATTTCACTAACTTCCCCTAACCAAACACACTCAGTATGAAACCAATCCTGGTACTCCTTTTTATATTCTTCATCGCATTCAATACAGCGTTTGTACAAGAATCCGATTTTCCAATTCTGGAGGAGGCTTATTTTGGAAAGGAAGCACCGACTGAATATGCTGAAGTATTTATGGATGGTATTATTTCAAAGTTGAACGAAGCAGAGATGTGTGCCGGTTTTACGGATAATGGAACCTGCTTTTACTACAATGCGCAACACAATGGTGCATGGACAATCTTTGAAACAAAAATTCAAAACAAAAAATGGACAAAACCCCAACCCGTTAATTTCACAAATGGGTATACCGACAGGGATTTTACAATTTCACCGGATGGAAATAAAATCTACTTTGGCTCTAACCGACCTCGCGTGAAGGGGCAGAAAAAACAAAAATCATTAGACATCTATGTTTCTGTAAAAAATGACTCCGGCATATGGAACGAACCACAGAATATGGGTAATGTAATTAACACTAATTATTCAGAGAACTACCCGGCTATTGATGCAAATGGTAATTTGTACTTTTTCTCAAACCGAGGAGAAGGCCAGGGAGGATGCGAAATATACCTCTCAAGGTTTATAAATGGAGGATACCTGGAGCCTGAATTATTAAGCAGTGCTATTAACAGCAATAAACATGATTGGGACTCTTTTATAGCGCCTGATGGAAGTTATATCATATTCAGTTCTCAGAACAGGGATGACACCATAGGCTTGCAGGATCTTTATATTTCTTTTAAGGATAAAAACGGAAAATGGATTGATGCTATAAATATGGGGCCCAAAGTAAATTCAACCAAAGATGAAATTTGTCCAAGCGTTTCAACAGACGGTAACTATTTTTTTTTCACTTCAAGAAGAAGAGGACTTGCTGACATTTATTGGATTAATGCGGAAATTATTGAAACATTAAAGCCAAAAGAGCTCTGCCGCTAGCACGCCCCGAATAATCGGAGTATAACCCGTGCTTTGTTTGGTAAAAACAATAAAAGTATTCAAGGCACTTCCCGACATTGTTTGGCAGCAACCCTGCGGGTCTACAACCTTCCCTGCGCAGATTGTACCTTTCCCAGCGCAAGCTGGATCATTCCCTGCATGCTAAAAAGCATCCCTGCGCCCCTGGGAGCTTTCCCTGCGCAAGTGGTAAGCAGCCCTGCGCCACCTGGAGATTCCACAGCGTAGTTGGCAGGTCTCCCTGCGGCGCAGGGAGCACAATATTTTGCGCTGGGGCAGTCAAAATAGCACAGGACAGCCTGCTTGAGGCGCTGGACTTATACTTCTTGACACACTGAAACCACATTTGCTCGCGCCGTTTGCTCGCGCCGATTTGTAATCGGTGTGTAATTCGGAAGAATTAAAATAACCTAAGTTCGATTTAAAATACAAAATTATTACCCTGTAGTTATCTCAAGTTTGTAGACTAAGCATTTTTGTTTTTACGATAGATTGCTACATAAACTTACTTACTCTATTATTCATCGGATGACTTCGAGTCACCCGATGAATAAACCTTCGCAGCATAAAATCTTGATACCCTGAAATCTCTTGACAGGTTTTACACTATTTTTTTCACTACTGACGGGGTAAAATAGATTGAAACCGCTATGCTTCTTTATTAGTCTAACCCCTACGAGGTATAGGTTGATAAGGGGGCAACATTTTTACAATACTTTATCCGCTACACGGAAATTCTCCGTAGAAGATAAAGTATTGTAAAACAAGGTAAATACGAAGTAAATTATTCCACGTAGTGGATTAACAAATTTTACCCGGAAAGCAGTGTTATTTTTTATACGAGATGGATTGAAGTTTTTCAGGCTTATTTAATCCAAAGCGTCATCAATCCACTAGCTGCATCTCATCAATTAAATACCCTGCGCCAGCAAATTTATCGATGATAAAAAGGACATAGCGTACATCCAGCATGATGTTTCTGCATTGATCCGGATCAAACATGATGTCACTCATAGTACCTTCCCAGCAACGGTCAAAGTTTAAGCCAACCAATTCTCCGTCAGCATTTATTGCCGGACTTCCCGAGTTTCCACCAGTAGTATGAACGGATGCAATAAAAGCAACCGGCATATAATCTTCCTCCTGATATGTTCCGTAATCTTTTTCTTTATAAAGATCGCGTAACTTTTGAGGCACATTATAATCGTAAACTGTTGGATCATCTTTCTTCATAATTCCTTTAAGCGTGGTAAAATGCTTATACGAAACAGCATCTCTGGGTTTATACCCTTCAACCTTTCCATAAGCTACACGCAATGTAAAATTAGCATCAGGATATAGTTTTTCATCTTCCATCATGCTTTGTATACCTTCCATGTAAAGCTGCTGAACCTTTTCCAGTTCACCCTTTACACCATGATAAACGACATCAACATTACGCATGTAATGTCCCCTTAATTCATTATAAAGCTTAAATACCGGATCTTTATGGATTTTCTTCAGGTTCTTCATGTTTAACTTCCGAACCATCTCCGACAACTTTTCCTCATTTGCCAGAACAGACTTCCTGTAAATTCGGGTTCTCAGTTTTTCATTATCAAACTTTTGCATGGTTTCAATAAAACCCTCTGGCAGGAAAGAACGGGAAAGATCATTGTGAAACAGACGAAGTAACTCAACAAAAACCTCTTCATCGGTTTCCAAATCGTAGTCTTCAAAATGATCTGAGATACTTTCAAGAAGTGCTTCAGAAAAATAAGTACGATGTGATTCACCTAGTTTTCCCCATGCTTTTGTTCTTCGGGGAAACATTGCTGCCAATTTGAAAATATCGGTACCCCCAAAAATTGCTTCTTCATAATAATTGTAAGCCCTGTTAAAAGCATATAAGTCCATGTAAAACTTCTCAAAATTGCTAAGCACATTCCCATATCGTTGTTGCAAAGAATCGTTTGAAGAATACCAAACTTTAAACTTTTCTTCAAAGTCCTGCTTTCTTTCAATAGCATTCATTCTTTTTAATCCTTTTATTTCCCCCTGCCAGCGCTTCCAGGAATTACTGGTACGTGCATATTTTGAAGCATACTTGATTCGAACTTCCGGGTCAGCATTCATATGCTTCTCCAAAACCTCCAGTTTTTTAGTGCGGATTTTCACTTTATCAGGATTACTCTGGTTCACAATCAAATCAACGCCATGCGAAGGCAAATATTGATCGGTACTTCCCGGGTATCCCATAATCATTATAAAATCATCAGGTTTTATGCCACCTATCGATATTGGGAAAAACTTTTTAGGCTGATAGGGTACGTTATCTTCCGAATACCCGGCAGGCTCATTATTCTTATCTGCATAAACTCTGAAAATTGAAAAATCACCGGTATGACGTGGCCACATCCAGTTATCGGTATCACCTCCAAATTTTCCTATTGCCGAAGGAGGAGCACCTACTAATCTTACGTCCCGGTATACTTTATAGGTATAAAGGAAATATTGATTTCCGTGGAAAAGCGGCTTAACTACTGCCTCCAGTTTTCCGCTATCACTTGCAGCTATTTGTATTGAAAAGATATTATCCTGGATTTTATCCAAAAGCTTTTCCCCCTTCAGGTCATCAGTACCAAGCATTACTGAATCAGTAACATCAATCATTTCCTGAAGGAACTTAGCGGTTAAATCAGGGTTGGGTAACTCTTCTTCTTTTGACATCGCCCAAAAACCATCTGTAAGGTAATCATGTTCAATACTGCTATGCGATTGAATAACTGAGAGCCCGCAGTGGTGGTTGGTCAACAACAACCCTTCATTGGATATTAGCTCACCAGTACATCCCTTCCCAAAAATTACCACAGCATCTTTCATGCTATTCTGGTTGATACTATATATGTCTTCAGCTGTGAGTTTAAAGCCCATCTGCTGCATTTCATCCATGTTGTATTTATCCAGCAAGGTTGGCACCCACATGCCCTCTTTTGCCTGTGCAGATAGAAAAAATAGTAATACAAACGCAAATAATAAGTTACGCTTCATGTTCATATAGTTATAAAAGTTGTATTTTGAAGATAAAAACACTTTCACCTTCAAAATGTTGGTAAAATACAAAGGATTATTATTCATTAAGAATATATCAAAATATTATTGATAAATTTCTTCTGAACGAAGATATCCGTCAGCAATGACAGTAGATGAAATGGTATTTTCATTTACCAGCATTGGCTCCAACTGGAATGAAGGAACCAATCGTTTACCATTGCTCACTGTTGTATAATCTTTTTCAATTTCTTTTCTTTTAGCAAGGTCAATAGCTAATTCCGCAGCTTTATAGCCCATTTTCTTCAGTGGTTTATAAATTGTGGCTGCCTGATTTCCTTTTACAACTTGCTTAATAATATCTAATTCAGCATCCTGACTGATTACTTTAACTTTTCCCAGAAGGTTAGCTTCATCCAATGCCCTGTTAATCCCAAAAGCCAATTCATCAGACCCACTAATTATTACATCAACACTATCTCTTAAGGCCAATACTTCTTTAGCATATTTATAGCCTTCATCACTTTTCCAACTATTTGTAAACTCACTATAAATCATACGAATATCGCCAGATTCAATTTTACTTTGAAGAATATTCATTTGCCCCAGAAACAATAACATGGCATTGTTGTCTTTTTTGTCACCAATAATTAAAGCATAGTTTCCTTTAGGCACAATAGATGTCATGTATTCTGCCTGGGTCTCTCCAACACGAATCCCATCAGTAGCCACATAGTAATCCAATGAACAATTCTTAATTAAACGGTCGTATGCAATAACTTTTACATCTTTTTCATTGGCTGCATCAACAATCTTCGATGATACATCCTGATCGACAGAAATAACAATTAAAACATCTACATCATCATTCAATAATTCCAATGCCTGTTTATTCTGAGTTTGCTGATTATTATTTGCTACTTTAAGAATCACTTCCCCTCCCAATTCTTCAACTCGTTCAGTTATATAGTCTTTGTCTTTTACCCAACGTCCATAGCTCAAATCGTGTATTAATAAACCAATTTTAGCAGGTCCTCTGTTACATGATACAATTGAAAGGGTAAATACAGCAATTAATATGAAATGGAATAAGCTCTTCATCAATCAATATTTTAAACGTTGGCTAAATAATTAAACTCCGCTAATTCCAACAATTTTTTCTGGCTGTTAAACAACACGTTAGCAGTATCAGAATTGTTTTAAAAAACGATATAACTTATGAACTGGCAAACCCATCACATTATAAAAAGAGCCTTCAATCTTTCGAATCCCAATATAGCCAATCCACTCCTGTATTCCGTAAGCTCCTGCTTTATCAAAAGGTTTATGCTTATCTATGTAGAAATTGACTTCTTCCTCTGTTAATTTATCAAACCAAACCTCAGTAACAGCATGAAAACAATATTTCTTTTCTAATGTCTGAATACACATGCCGGTAATAACCTGGTGCTGACTTCCGGATAATTCATGCAAAATACGAACAGCATCATTCCTGTCTTTGGGTTTACCTATTACTTTGTCATCTTTCCAAACAATTGTATCGGCTGTAATAAGCAAATCATTCTCCTGCATATTTTCAAGAACAGCATTAGCTTTCAATTCTGCCAGGTATTCCGGAATTGCAGTCATACCCAATTCCTCGGGGTAACTTTCTTCAACATCTGCTACCACAATACTGAAATCAAGTTCAAGTTCTTTCAAAAGTCGTTGCCTTCTCGGAGACTGAGATGCAAGAACAATGTTATATTTCCTTAGATTATCTAAAACCATCATACCGATTTCCAATAAAATGAATGCTCGTTATGCCAATCGCCACGAACCCTCATTACTTGTTCAATAATATCACGCACGCAACCTTCACCCCCTTTTTTTTCCGAAATATATTTCGATATTTCTTTAATCTCGCTTACTGCATCAATAGGACAAGTTGGCACACCTACTGTTTTCATTACCTGAAAATCAACCAAGTCATCTCCCATAAATAAAATCTCCTCAGGCTTAACTCCGGTCTTTTCCATAAAATCATGAAGGCATTTTACTTTATCCCGAACACCCAGATAAATGTACTCCACCCCAATTTTATCATACCTTAAGCGCACACTTTCCAAAGCACCTCCGGTAATTATGCCAATTTGATATTTCATGTTTAAGGCATTTCTTAAAGCATATCCATCTTTAACATTCGCTGTTCTCACCGGATTTCCATCCTGGTCTAAAGGTGAAGTATCTGAAGACAATACCCCATCAACATCAAAAACGAAAGCTTTAACTTTTTTTAGTTCTTCTTTAAAAAATGCCATTCTGGTTCTTTTTGTGGGTTTTGTAAATACTTTCAGAAACAAAGCTATAGATTTTCCTGAGTTCGTCTTGCCTTTCCAACATTTTTAGATGTTTATTAATGATAGTTTCATCAAATCGAATTGCCGGTCCGGTTTGTGCTTCTGCCGGATTTAAGTCCATCACTTTTGCTGCTGTTTCTTTTATTAAAGGCTTTAACAAATCAAAATCAAGTCCCTCTTTCGCTAAAACCTGATGCCCTAAATGATAAAAGTGATTTACAAAATTACTGCTAAAAACAGCGGATAAATGTAATTTCCCCCGCTTATCTGAATTTACTTCTTTTACATTTTTAGAAACCTTTAAGCCCAGCTCTTCCAACAACTTTAAACCTTTTAGAGTGTTCGCTTCAATACAAATTGGGATTTCATCAAATTCAAGCTCTCTGCTTTTTGAAAAAGTTTGTAGCGGGTAAAACACGCCACAATTGGAAGAATATCGGGTAAGAAAACTCATTGGAACACTACCGGCTGTATGTGCTATAAACGACTGCTCAACGTTTATTTGTCCCAGCAATTCCATTATTGCATCATCCTTTATCGCAATCAGTAAAAGATCACTTTTTGTATTTATTTCTGAAGGAACAGATGTAAACGTACAATTTAATTTTGAAGCTAAATTTGAAGCGGACTCTTCAGTACGACTATAAACCTGTGAAATTCCAATACCGTTTTTTGAAAGTGCCAATCCAAGCTGGGTAGCTAAATTACCTGCACCAATAAGTGTAATCGTTTTTATCATTGCTTGATTTTTCAAGAACAAAGTAATAAAAAAACGCTTAATAATTTACCTTTACAAAAAGAACCAATCTATGAAAAATGTATGTTTCTTTAATTCAACAATGTTCTGGGGCGGTGGTGAAAAAGCCCATCTGGATTATGCTGAAAATTTTGCAAAAAGAGGATACAATATCTGGATTGTTTGTTCTTTAAATTCGAAACTGGAGCAAAAAGCGAGAGATAAAGGCATTAAAACTTTTGCTTTGCCACTCGGTAACTTGTCTTTTTTAAATCCATTTAAAAGAAAACATCTAATTAATTTCTTTACTGAAAAGAAGATTGATACGGTTTTTTTAAATTCATCCCCAGATTTAAAAGTTGGGGGAATATCGGCTGAAAAAGCTGGAGTAAAGAACATTGTGTATATGCGTGGGCTAGCTGTCCCTGTAAAGAACAGTTTTTTAAATCGATATCTATTCACCAAAATTATAACTTACCCGGTCGTAAACTCATTAGATACAAAAAAAGCTTTTTTGAAACATTTAAACAGTATTTTAAAAGAAGAAGATATCAAAATAATTTATAGAGGAATCGATTTTGATGAGTGGGATAGAAAGCCTGTTTCTAATTTAACCTTCAAAAATGAAGATGAAATTATTCTAGGAAATGTTGGTCGGTTGGTAGAACAAAAGGGACAGGATCAACTAATTGAAATTGCGAAGATTCTACGAGATAGGAAGCTAAATTTTAAATTGATTATCGTCGGAAGTGGTCCTTTAGAAGAAAAACTTCAACAGCTCATTGAAAAAAATAAGCTGGAAGGTTTTGTAAAGCTTATTGGTTTCCAAAACGATGTAAAGTCTTTCCTAAATGCTATCGATATTTTTGTATTTCCTTCCTTGTGGGAAGGGTTTGGATTTGCCTTAGTTGAAGCAATGGCAGAAAGAAAAGTTCCAGTTGCTTTTAAGCTTACAAGCAACCCTGAGATTATTGATAATAATATGAATGGCTTTTTAGTTGATCATCCTAATCTGGAAAGCTTTGCTGATAAAATCATTTACCTGGCCAACAATCCTGACAAACGAAATGAAATGGGTGAAGCTGCCCGAAAATCTGTAATCAACCGGTTTTCTTTCGAGAAAATAATGAGAGATTGGGAAAAACTACTCAGCTAGTTTTTCAGATTTAGGAATTAACAGAAGACAGTAAAAGAATACAAAGAAGTTTGATCCAACGTGTGTCTCAAAATTTGAATCACCAAAGTTGCCAATTAACATGATTACCATAAAAAGAAGAAAAATTGGATTTTTGTAAGCTTGCAACTTTATAATTGGATAAAAGATTAAAACTAAAATCAGCAACAATCCAACCAGCCCAAACTTAACCATGTAATTCAAATACTGATTATGCGCATCTCCATATCTGGCTGGATCCATTTTTGATTCATTCAAGCGATAAGCTTCTGTATAGGCTTTTTTCCAGCTGCCAGTACCAACACCCAACCAGAAGTTGTCTTTTATAATTGTAAGTGCCGCTTTGGTATATTCCATCCGCTGCGCTAACGAACGCTGGTTTGCATATCCGGTTTTAAAATAATTGTCTAATTCCCAAATACTTACATAAATGCGCGGATATAATGACAACCCCCGATCAGCTAAAATATGGTTGCTTATTCCATTTTCAATATTTGAAATATCTTCCTCTGTTAAGGCCTTAACACCTTCAGCATCTTTCCGAAGATTTTTAGAAGTGAGGTAGCGGATCAATGTATATTTTACCTGATAATTATTTTTATCCTTATTATTATATTTCAATGTTGCTCTTTTATTCCACTCCTCTTCAAGCTCTTTTTCACTAATATACAGCCATACATAATGTCCATTCTCAATTTCTCCATTATCTAAATTATGGGAGTACCTATTTCCTTGAGCAGTTAATTCTTCTAACTTCTCTTGATTAATTTCATTAATATCATAATAGCGATCAACTGCATATTTCAGATAAGCTATGGGAGTAATAATCAAAAGAACTAATAACAAATAAATTGCAAATTTTAAAATTCGTTTTTTAATTCTGTTTGTAAGAAGAATTATACTTATAAAAGCCGTGCCCAAAAAAGTAACCACTCCCGTTAATGATTGATGCCAAATAAGAAAAATGAGTAAAAATGCAGAAGCTGCAATCGCTCCTGCTTTTAAAAGAAAGCTACTTTCTTTTTTAATAAATAGGAAAGACAAAAAAAGAACTACTGAAAAAATCAGCTGAAAACTAAATCGAATATGATGTATAAAACCATATTCCTGCGCTTCCAAAACCGATTGCTCCTTCTGCAAATAGAAATAAACTAAGGTAATTAAAGAAGATGCTAAAACAGCTATTGAAAATATAGATAAAATCCTGTTTTGTTGAATACTATTAAGTTTTGGAGCCAATAGAAAAGCTAAAGGAATAGCTAAATATGAAATATTCTTTTGTAAATCATATGTAGCCCACTTCCAATCATTGGTTCCTGTCAGCCAGACAATATAAACAATAAAAATACCGGCGAAAACAAGTAAATATTTACTTTGATTGAAAGAAACTTTTAGTTTCGATTTTTTGAACTGAACGAAAGATGCAATTAATAATAATCCAATAGAAGTTGAGA
This sequence comes from Prolixibacteraceae bacterium, assembly GCA_028282195.1. Taxonomy (GTDB): domain Bacteria; phylum Bacteroidota; class Bacteroidia; order Bacteroidales; family Prolixibacteraceae; genus Sunxiuqinia. The sequence goes on along the minus strand of JANQII010000138.1, from coordinate 281 downwards.
TTAATCCTTCGGAAAATGGTAAGGCGACAGCAAAAGTTAGTGCTGCATAATAAAACCAGTTTTTATTTAGTTTGGCCATTAAACTTTTTGTTCTAGAAAAGGAACGGGCAAATATTTCAATTATTATTGAAATAAGGAAGCAGTTTTCAACAAAAAACCCTGTGCTCTTGGGAACACAGGGCTTGAAAGGATGGCGGCGACCTACTCTCCCACATCTCTGCAGTACCATCGGCGCTGGCGGGCTTAACTTCTCTGTTCGGAATGGGAAGAGGTGGGGCCCC
>JANQII010000210.1 GCA_028282195.1 Prolixibacteraceae bacterium | reverse complement strand
TTGATCAGCAAAATCCGGTTGCTAAAAGCATTCATTTGTTAGAAGGAAAAGAAGTTCGCCATTTTCGAAAATTCAACCCTTCATATTCATTTTATTTGCAAAAAGAAGTACCACCCATTTCTGAAAATGAATTTGAAACTTTCTTTGAAGAATTTCCTGATGGTATTATCATATCAACCAAAAAGCGGCTAAGGGATGTAACTCTTCCTGAAAGCCTGGAGATTAGCTTCTCTGCACGGGATATTCTTGAAAACCCTACAACTGTTTTTATCAGAAAGAAGAACTAATATTTATGAGTCTCAGATTATTGTCCTAATGATTTGGTTTGTCAAAATTTCTTTTAGTGGTTTAATGCCATTGATTGTCATTTTGTCGTCATTGCATTGTCATTCGTTGCTTTTTTAATAATGACCATTATTGACTATTGAATGACCTTTTTAATGACTTTCTTTGGAAAATAGGATTATACATCATTTTAGGATAACAATACGATAGTCATTTTAATTTCTCTTGAAAGATATTTTATAAATAGGCTTTGAAAAAAGAGTTCGTTTTTCGAGGAATAAAACGTGATCCAAAAGCCAGATAATAATCAATGTGCTCATAACGCCCAATACCGACCCGACATAAACATCCAGGAAAAAGTGTTGCAGCAGGTAAATTCGTGTAAATCCAATGACCAAAGCAACTAAGAAAAGTACACTCCCCCACAACTTATTTCCAATGAAATAGGTAATTAAGCACATAGCTGCAAAAATTGTCATCGTGTGACCTGACGGAAAGCTTGAATGATAATTCAGTTCTGCAGCATGTATAAAACGAGGAAAATCATCGTATAAAAAGTAATTGAAAGGACGAACACGCTCAGGAAAAAGACCCTTTTTGAAGAGATTGGTAAAGATGCCAACCAAACCAAGATTTAACAATCCCATTACTGCATACCGTATTTTTACAAATGATAAAAGGATCATCAAAATCGCAACAAAACTCCCTAACCCAATATCTGTAAGCAAATTTACAAAGCCATCCCATTCTTCTTTAGACAATCCGTTTAACCAAAGAACAACATCTCCATGATTAATCCTTAACAAAACGAATAAACCTATTATTAAAAACAGTAAATAGCTAATCAGAAAAGCTTTCAATCCTTTATTGAAGTATGTAGACATTTTAGATTTTAATTCCATTTCCAGATGTACGATAATTTAATTGTAGAATATTCCCAATCGTTTACACCTTGAATAAATTGCAAACGAATTCCATTATTTTTAAGCTGCTTGTTGATGTCAAAAGTATAAACCATTGGCTTATCTTTCTCATTTTTATATCCCACATAACCACTTAACGAGTTGGATATTGTCCAGTTATTTTTATTCCAGTCAAAACCCACAGCATACATCAATGCATCGTTTTGCAGGTTCATATCGTCGTTTGTTTGCCAGGAATAAAAACCAATGGAAGCAAAAGGTGTCCACGATAAGCCTTTTTCAACATTGCTGTAAGTTCTTGAAAAACTTAGATCAAAGAAATATCCCGGACTGTCGGCATAACGGGCAGCATCCAGCCTGCCGCCAGAAGCAGTTTTAGTCGCCATTCGCAAAAGGGTATTTGGAAATTTTTTATCCCTGAATAGTTGAATTAAGGTTGAAAAATATAAATCACCAACTGCCAAACCTTCTCCATCTTCATCGCGCGCTTTTCGTTCGTCCCGAATCTCATCTGACATGGAATAATGTTCTAAAAAAACACCATAAACTTCAATGGCTATTTTATTTTCAGCAAAGGGATAATATAGCTTGGCAAATAGGTTTTGCGTATTATCGCCCGTTCTAAAATGGAAATCGGATCCCAATTCTATCGCTTTTTTCTCTTCAACAAAACCTTTTTTTACGTCTGGTACGGGAAGTGCATTTGGTCCCAAATAACCAGGACTAATGGTTACGAAACTTCTCCAGCCTGGCATTCCCGGTTCCCAACCATGAAGTTCGTTCCACCAGGACCAGTCTTTCTGGGCAAAAACTAAAACAGACAAAGTCATTCCGTAAAAAAGAAGTAATATGCGCTTCATGTGCCCAAAGATAAAAACGCTTTATTTATTTAAATGACATTGCACAAAAAAAAGAAGACAATCTTCAAAATAATCATTCACAAAATTTAACACACTGCTTCTAACTTTTCGTTTATGAACTTGTTTTCGATTACACAATTAAACATTATTAAAATGAGCAAAAAAGTATTGATTACAGGAGCAAGCAGTGGATTTGGGAAATTAACTGCTTTAAGTTTATTACAAAACGGGCACAAAGTAGCCGGCACTATGCGAACAGTTGGTGGAAGAAACGAAGAAGTAGCCAATGAATTAAAAGCTGCAGGTGCTGATTTGATTGAAATGGATGTTACGGATACTGCAAGTGTAGATGCAGGGGTAAATAAGGCAATTGACGTTATGGGTGGCCTTGATGTAGTTATTAACAATGCCGGGGTTGGTGTTGTTGGAATGCAGGAACATTTCACCGTTGATGACTTTAAGAAAGTTTTTGAGGTCAACGTATTTGGCGTACAAAGGGTGAACAGGGCTGTAATCCCTCATCTTAGGAATCAGGGTTCCGGCTTAATTATTTATGTTTCGAGTTTACTTGGAAGGGTTACCATGCCTTTCTACGGACCTTACAACTCAACCAAATGGGCACTTGAAGCAATGGCTGAAAATTACAGAGCTGAACTATCCGGTTTTGGTATCGAATCATGCATTGTTGAGCCAGGAGGATTTGCTACCAATTTCTTTGCAAACCTAATCCTGCCTAGTGACTCAAGCAGAAATGAAGCTTATGGGGATTTCATGAATGCACCACAACAAATGGGCGAAGTATTTGGCAAGGCGCTTGAAGCAAATACCGAGCAAAAACCTGAAAATGTTTCGGAAGCAATTGAAGCTCTGATTAACACACCGCACGGTGAACGCCCTTTCCGAACTACAGTTGACAAAATGGGAATGGGTGATCCTATCGACACACAAAATGATGCTCACGAACAAGTTACACAAGGGCTTTATTCCTCGTTCGGGTTAGGAAGTATGCTTAGGGTTAAAAACTAATTTTTATTGGTTTTTAGGAAGGCTGTAAAGAAATTCCACTAATGTCATTCTGTCCCTAGCACTCGTGATCAGAATCTTTTTAGCATGGTATCAATCGCTTGAGATCCTGAATCAAGTTGCCAATGACAGATTTTTGTTCAGTTGTTTCAACGCTGGCAGGTTTTGGGAAAAGACAAAGACCTGTCAGTGTGTTTGCGCCTGACAAGGTCTTATAAATAAATCACTATGCATTGAAAATACATAGTTTTTGAAGTTCGAATGCCTGCCTGTTCGGATCTCCTCCCGTAGGGATGGCAGACAGGAAATTCGAAAAAATATCAATATGTTGGCAAGAAACCGCCTGCCTGACTTCTGACTTCAAGCCTTTTGTGTGGAAATTTATAGAAACTAAAGTAGCTGCAATGCAATTGCAGGGCCTGCTCCGGACCTGGTTCGGAGGTTTTAACCTTTAATTAGATAATAAAAGTAAACTGTCGTTTCCTCATTGTGCCCAATAAAATTGGGTAGGTTCTCAGGATGACGGGTTTCTTATTTTTCAACAGCCTTCTTTCTTTTTATAAGGTTTGCTTACATTTTTAAACATCGTTACTTTTGCAGCCTCAAAAAGAAATGATTTATGTGGGTATTGCTTGTAATAATTGCATCGTTGGTTATTTTGCTGATCGTAGGTACATTGATTTCAAACCAGTTTGGAAAAAGCAACCAAGTACCAGAAAATACTTCTGTAAAAACGGAAATTCCGCTTGATTGCTGTGGGGCACATGAGGTTTGCGATTACGATGAAATGATTAAGAATCCGGAGGAAATTATTTACTACGATGATGAAGAACTAGATCGATTTAAAGAACTTCCAGCGGATAATTACAACGATGAGCAAATCGAAGAATTCCGGGATGTACTTTACACCTTACAAGGACATGAAATTAGAAAATGGCTTTTAAGTATTCAACGCAGAAAAATACAGCTTCCTGCGATTTTACAACAAGAAGCCGTTCAGTTGATGGTTGAAGCCTGATTTACTCATTCATAAAGAGTTCTTCTTTTATTTTCCGAACCCTGTCAAGGGCGTAATCAACATTTTCACCGCCCTCTCCCACTTCTTTTAAATAAGAACGATAATAGGCCAAAGCTTCTGTTGACCTGAAATTAAATTCCTCGTAGGTAGTGGCAATTTCAAAAAGCACTTCTACTTTCCGGTCATCTAACTCGTATGCTTTTTTATAACACGCTATTGACTTTTCAAATTTACGCCGCCTCCCATAAACCTGGGCCAAATGATGGTACATTTCCGGATGAAAATCAGGAATAGATATGTATATAGCAAAATCCAGATATTTCTCGGCTAGTTCATTGTTTTTTAATCGTTTGTGTGCCACACCCAAATAGAAATTAATATATGTATCGTTTGGAGCCATTCCATAGCAATCTTCCAACACCTCGATGGCATGTTCAGTGTGTTTATTGTGGTAAAGGCAAATTCCGTAGTTCATATAAACGGGCAATAAGGTATCATGCTTAGCCATAAAAGATTGATAATAGGCCTGGGCAGGAACATACCGTTTTCGGCTATGAGTAGTTGCGTGTGTTAGCACGAACTTTTGCAAGTACACACCAACCTGAAAATCCGCGAGGGTTTTCAGGAGTAGGCGAGAACAAGCAATTATTCATAGCCATTATTGTGTGCTGTTTTATTCATCTAATAATTTTTTAATCTTAGTAGATATATTGTCCAAATTGTCTTTGTTATATCCCTTAGAGATATATCTTATAACGCCATTTTTATCAATCAAATAATTAAGTGGGAGAGATCCTTGAGTATATAGGTAATAAATTGATTGTTTAGGGTCAATACCAACATTAAAATCAACTCCGTTTTTTTTCAATTCATCCATTTTTCCATTCACTTTACCCTCTAATTCGCCAACCGAAATAGGCAATAAAACGAATTCTGAATTTTTAAATGGCTCGATTATTACTGAAGGAAACGCATAAAATTCCCTTATACAAGGAGCACACCAAGTAGCCCAAAAATTCAATAAAACAACCTTACCTTTTAAATCAGATAAAGTGATACTTTCTTGATTAATCATTTTCACTGTAAAATCTTTTATGTTGTCATTGACTTTTAGAAAAGTAGCAATATCTTTTTGAGAAATTTTATCTTGAATTTGTTCCTCTTCTTCTGTGCGAAGAAAAATTTCCATTATAAATTCTTTTGGTCCGATTTTGTCGCCAAACTTTGCAAACAAATCGGCTCTTCTTTCGTCGGAAACTCCGTTGTGCATGGCTTTTATATATCCTTGCTTTTCATATTCCGTTACTTTTTCCATTGTTACGATTTCATCATTGACAATGATTACACGTTCTGGTATTTTCACAACCTGTTCTTGTCCATGCAATGAATATGTTAAAAAAAGCAACAAAATGTAAACTGTTCGGTTCATGTCTATTTATTTTATATTTAATCTATTTTCTACTATATCCACCAATAGCACACAATTTTTCGAAGCAAACAGAGCATTAGCCAGGCGAAGGTGAACCATCCTGTTGTTCGGGAATTTGCGATGGGCCGTAGTTAGCGTATTCAAGTTTTCACGTTCCTTTTTCAATTTAAAAAGTGAAGAGGAAAGGTTTATATAAGCATTTAAATCATTAGAATTTTGCAGCAAGTATTTTTTATACAAATGCACCGAACGCTTATGGTTATTCGCCTTATAGGCGGTTAAAGCACTGTACTTGTTAAACATCAGATTGGTTGAATCAACCGCCTGAATTTCTTCAAAAGTTTCATGTGCAGTTTTAAAATCTGACAATCGTAAATAAGTTTTTCCCAACTCATATTTCAGAACTAAATCGTTTGGTCTGATTTTTAAAGCTTTTTGAAAACCCCTGGCAGCCGATAAATTTTTACCCATGGATTGGCTAATACTGGCCCTTGCCTTTAGATATTCAACATGTTCAGGATTTAACGAAACTGCCTGATTTAAATCCTTCAAAGCTGACTGATAGTCCATTAACTGCTGATGAACCATACTTCTTTTAAAATACAACTTGGCTGAAGGATTTTGATTAATCTCATGATTGATCTTTTCCAGTGCTTTGTCAAAATCACAGTTCAGGATAAGAATATCAATTTCCTGAGCCTGAACACAAAATGTAAACGGCAAAGCCAAAAGTAAGACTAGTAGTTGTTTTCTGAACATGTTGAATTATTTAGAGATGAATTGTTTTCAACTTTCTATTCTAAAAGAAAATTTATCGGAACAGTATATGAAACTGCAACTGCTTTCCCTTTATGTTTTCCTGGTTTCCACGCAGGCATACTCTTAACTACCCTTAAAGCTTCAACATCCAGATAAGGATCTACTCCACGAACAACTCTAGTTCGACCTACGGATCCATCTTTTTCGACCACAAAACTTACAAAAACTTTCCCCTGAATTCCATTTTCGCGAGGATATGCCGGATATTTTACTAACCTCGCAATATATTTGCGTAATTCTAATTCACCACCAGTATACTCAGGCATCTCATCTACAAGATTATATACATCACCTGTATATTGTTGGGCTTCCTCCCCATATCCAACCACAACAATTTCCTCAACATCATTTTCATCTTTAGAAACGGCTGATTTCAAGCTTATATCAATCACTCCATTTTGAGCAAATTCTCCATACTCTTTTATAATCTCACTGTCTTGTTCTTTAAAAACACTGATACTATGAATTGTACCAGGATTCAGCTTCTCCATTGCATCTTTTGAGGCAATCTCACCATCAATTAAAATTAAAGGTTCTCCAATATTTGTAGATTTTAATTGAATTTTATCTGATTGAACCTCATTTTCAGTAATGGCTTCTTTCTTTTCACATGCAAATACAACTATCAAAGCAACAGCTATTAAAACCCCGCTTAATAATTTAGCTGTGGCTATTTTTGAAGATTTTATTTTAGTCATCATTTTCATTCGTTTTTTAATTAGTGAATAATTGAAATTGTTTGCGATTACAAACTGCTCTCCAACTAACTGTTCCAGAAGCAACTGTTTGTAATCTTTTACTTCACCCGAGCTTTTTATCACGGCTTTATCAGCCAAAAACTCATGGTTTTCTTTTAAAGCCCTTCTGAGCAACCAGAAGAATGGGTTGTACCATTGAAAAATAGAAAGGATTTCAAGAATAAGTACATCAACAGAATGTCCCTGACGAACATGTTCCATTTCATGCACAATCATCTTTTCCCATCCTGATCTTGATTTAAAATCATCACTAACAAAAACGTATTTTAGAAATGAAAAAGGAATAATTTTTCGACTGACAATGATATAGTGAATATCCTGACTTTTAACCTTCTTGCCTCGCTTTATTATCATTTGAATCTGGGTTATCCGGATAACAAACCGGATTACAAAGAATAAAACACCAGCTAAATAAATTAGTCCAATCCACTGACTGGCTGTCAACATTTGAACAATACTCCCGGAAACAGAATTTCCATATACCGAAATTGACTCTAACAAATTACTGTAAGGAAATACTGTAACTTCCTCAAGCATAATAGAATTGCCCGGAAAAATTCGAAAATGTAAAAAAGGCAAAATCCCTGAAAAAAGAATAGCAGCTAACAGAAAGAAACGATTTAGTTTGAAAAAGGTCTCGTTTCGAAGTAGTAAAAAGTAAATCAGGGAAAAAATCCCCAAACTTATACCTGACTCAAAAATATAATTAACGAAACTATTCATGGCTTTTGTTTTGGTCGTTATCAAGGTCTTTACCAACTTCTTTAACAAGATCTTCCAAATCGTCAAGACTTAAATTTTCTTCTTTTGCAAAAAACGATACCATTTCAGAATACGAGTTACTGAAATAATTCTTCATCATATTCTTGAAAAAGGAACGCGTATATTCTTTTTTACTAATCAATGGAAAATATTCGTGAGTCTTACCATAAGCATTATGCCCAACAAAACCTTTTTTCTCCAAGATTCGAATAATCGTGGAAACAGTGTTATAAGCGGGTTTTGGATCAGACATCTTTTCAAGTAGATCTTTCACGAAAGCTTTTTCAAGCTTCCATAAAATCTGCATAACTTGTTCTTCAGCTTTGGTAAGTTCCTTATTCATAGTTTATAAAATTTGATAGTGATGAGTAACAAATATCAAGCCAAATATAACTAATTAAATAGTTTTTTAACTAAATTCTTAGTTACATTAGCAAAAAAAAATTGTCCTAATTTGATTTTGTTTTAGAATTGCAAGCCTTTAACGCGAAATTGATAGGAACAGTAAAAGTAACTTTAACAAACTTGCCTTCATTTTTTCCTGGCTTCCATTTTGGCATTTCAGAGAATACTCTAATAGCCTCTTTGTCCAACAATGGGTCTACACTTTTAACAACTTTTGGCTCAATAACACTTCCATCCTTATCTATAATGAAACTAACAAAAACTTTTCCTTTTATCCCTTTTTTCTTAGCTTCTGCAGGATATTCAACCTGACTTGCAAGGAAAGTTCGCAAAGCGTCAGTACCTCCAGGATATTCTGGTTTCACACCTACAACTTCATAAACTTTATCTTTATTTTCTTTTTCTTGTGCATTCGTTAGAAGTGGTGCAGATGCAATTAATAAAACAATAAAAATTTGATAGATTTTCATGATAATAGTTTTTAATGAAACATACTTTGGAATTCCACTTCAAAGCTATAACTAAATTTTTAGTTTTCAAACTAATCTTTTAGTTAAAATAGGGATTTCGATAAAATAAAAAACTTAAAACAATAGTAATCAATCATTTACAATTTCAAAAGAATCTGCGTCATCTAAGACCGGAAAGCGCGAACGGAAGTTTAAAAGGGATTGCTTCGAGAGTTTTGCTGTGATAATTTTTGCTTCTGTACCAGCTTCGGCCATTTCTAAACCTTTAGCATCCAAAATAACACTGCCACCCGTATAATTTATTCCATTATCATCTTTACCAATACGGTTAACACCTACAACAAAAGCCTGATTTTCAATTGCTCTTGCTTTTAGCAGAGTATCCCAAACCTTTTGGCGAGGTGCTGGCCAGTTCGCGCAATTTATCATCAAATCATAATCATTCCGGTTACGGCTAAAAACAGGAAAGCGAAGGTCGTAACATACCTGTGGTAAAATTCGGAATGATTTCAATTGAAAAACTTTGCGCTCAATACCAGGAGTAAAATGCAGGTGCTCCTCCCCCATTGAAAATAAATGACGTTTGTCGTAATACTCTACAGACTGATCTGGCTGAACAAATACAAAGCGATTGAAAAACTTATTGTTTTCTTTAATCATCAAACTTCCCGCAATTACTTTACCAAGTTTTTTTGCTTGAAATTTTAACCAGCTCATCGTTTGGCCTTCCATTCCTTCCGCACAGAATTTTACATTCATGCTAAAACCGGTAGCAAACATTTCAGGTAAAACAATTAAATCAGTCTCAGCAGGCAGATCTGCAAAAAGCCTCTCAAAGCTCTTTCTATTCATTTGAGCATTCTCCCAGGATAAATCAGTCTGAATCGCAGCAATATGTAAATAGGCTTCGTTCATTTATAATTTTTACAGAATACAATTATATGGAAATGAATTGTGAAAAGAAATGTTCTTTGTAAACTGAAAGACAAAAAAGTCCCCTCTATCAAAAATAGAAGGGATAATTATATTCGATTTTGATGAAGTTTTATTTGTTCTTTTCAGCAAACTCACGGCCAGTTTGAAGAGCTTTCAGGTTCATTTCAACAATTTTTTCACCTTTGCGCTCAAAAATTTCCCTGATCCCAGCTTCAATTTTATGAAACCCGATATCGATAAACGGAGAAGCTGCTCCCAGCATTACCATATTTGAAGCTCTTGCATTCCCTACCTCTTTCGCAATTTTATCCGCATCAATAGCAACAAAGCGCGGAAGTTTTTCAATTTCGGCCATTACACTTTCAATCTCCGGGTAATTGGGGATATTGACAAAGGGTGTTGTGTTTGTTACCAAATAACCCTTTTCAGAAAGAAAAGGCAAATAACGAAGTGATTCCATAGGTTCAACTGATAAAATCAAATCGGCTGTTCCAATTGGGATCAAATCTGATGCAATTTCGCGATCGCAAATACGCATGTGAGAAACTACTGCTCCCCCTCGCTGGCTCATGCCATGGGTTTCAGCTTGTTTTAAATGCAAATTTTCAGCTAAAGCCGCTGTACCTAAAGCTGCAGCTATTGATAATATTCCTTGCCCACCTACACCGGCTAATATAATATCTGTCTTCATTTTATTGGTTTTTAATGGTTAGCATGACGGCTAATATTCCTTTTTCTACGGCTGGCACGCTGCACACATTCCCTGCGGGGAACAATTACAGAAACACCTTCGTGAGCCAATTCTTCGCGGAACATTTTCACCATTTCTTCGTGATTCTTCTTTAGTGGTACAATCACACGAATGTGGGCCGGATCAACCCCAACACCTTCACAAATACTCTCAATCTTCTCAAATGCTGAAGAATCCTGTCCACCTGTCATTGATACAGACTCATTATCGGAAATAACCACTGTAATATTGGTCTTTTCATTAACTGCGTCAAGCAAGCCGGTTATACCAGAATGAGCGAAAGTTGAATCGCCAATTACAGCAACAGCCGGGAATAAACCAGCATCGGCTGCCCCTTTTGCCATGGTAATTGATGCCCCCATATCAACACATGAATTAATTGTTTCATATGGAGGTAACGCACCTAATGTATAACAGCCAATATCTGAGAAAACATGACCTTTGCCATACTCATCCAATACTTCATTCATTGCGGTATAAGCATCCTGGTGACCACAGCCCTGGCACAAAGCAGGTGGGCGATTTACGATCATTGCCGGAGGTTGTATCCCTTGATAGATTTCTTTTCCAAGAGCTTTCGCAACGTGATCCGGATTTAATTCCCCGTCACGGGGCAATGTGCCATCCAATCGACCTTTTATTGTTGTTCCATTGGCATAGTAACCTTTTAGCTTTTCTTCTACCAACGGATAGCCTTCTTCCAAAATTAAAATCTCATCACACTCTTCTTCCATTTTCTTTAATTGTTTTTCCGGAAGAGGATATTGTGAAAGTTTTAAGACCGGGTAAGGACATTTTTCATTGGCATAATTTTCCTGCAGATAGTTATAACTAATTCCGCAGCAAATAATTCCAAGACTTTTGTCTTCCCCTTCAATGTATTTATTGTGAATAGAGTTTTCAGAAAGCTCCACAAGACTTGCCTGCTTTTCTAGCAAACCTTTATAACGACGACGAGCAATAGCCGGAAGCAATACAAACTGACGTGCATCTTCAGGCATTGACATGTCATTTTCAGCTAAAACTTCTTTACTGGTCACGCCTGCCCGCGAGTGTGCCAAACGAGTAGTTATTCTCAACATAACAGGTAATCCGGTCTTTTCCGAAAGTTCAAAGCCCTCTCTAGCCATATCATATGCTTCCTGCTGATTGGAAGGCTCCAAGACAGGAATCATTGAAAAGTCACCATAAAAACGGGAGTCCTGCTCATTTTGTGATGAATGCATGGATGGATCATCGGCCACAGTTAAAACCAACCCACCATTTACACCCGTAATTGCCGAATTAATGAAAGCGTCTGCGGCAACATTTAGCCCAACATGCTTCATACATGCCATTGTCCGTTTTCCGGCATAGCTCATACCCAAAGCCGATTCATACGCTGTTTTTTCATTTGCAGCCCACTTTCGGTGGATATCCCGCTCAATGGCCAATGGATTATCCTGAATAAACTCGGTAATTTCGGTTGAAGGTGTTCCCGGGTAAGCATAAACCCCGGATATTCCGCCATCAATAGCTCCCTGCCCTATGGCTTCTACTCCTAAAAATAGATGCTTTTGCATATTCTGGTTTTAAAGGTTATCAAATTTCGGCCTTCAAAATTAGCATGCTAAGCGATAGAAACAATATAAATTGTCAGGTTTAGGAAGCTTTACCAGAAAAAATGAAAATCCAAAAAGAAATGTCAAGAATCAGAAAAAGATGTTTAACTCATTACAGTAAGAACAAGCTTTCGGCGACCACCGTAATTTCTGAATTCGCAGAAATAAATTCCCTGCCAGGTTCCCATATTTAAGCGGTGATTGGTAATTGGAATAGTTAATTCAGCCCCAATAATGCTGGACTTTAAATGTGCTGGCATATCATCACTACCTTCATAAATATGTGTATAGCTTGGATGGTTTTCCGGAATATGTTTGTTCATAAACGCTTCAAAATCGTCTCGAACCGAAGGGTCAGCATTTTCATTGAGGGTAATTCCGGCTGAAGTGTGTTTTACCAAAATATGAAGAAGGCCTTTTTCCGGTAATCGATCCAATTCATTCAATATGTAGTTTGTCACCAAATGAAAACCTCTTGAAAATTGTGGAAGTGTTATTTCGTATTGTTGTACCAT
>JANQII010000203.1 GCA_028282195.1 Prolixibacteraceae bacterium | reverse complement strand
AAAAACTTTGCGCACTCTGCGGTTAAATAATACCATTTTATGTGTTAATTTATACACGGGTATTATGCCGATAGATATTTAAAACTCAATGATAAACGTAGTGAAATTATTGAGTAATTTTAAATACTAATCGGTATAATCCGATGAAAACCAATGAAATAAATTGAATATGAATTTATCAATGCCAAATAAATAAACCGCAAAGGATCATAAGAAGCCGCTAAGACGCGAACAGAGACTACTACAGATTTACGCTATAAATCATTGAAAAACAATTTATTGAATCCAAACTCACGTTAATTTACATAGATCCCGGATCTCCATTACATTGCGTCCGGGATGACGCGAGGACAAGATCCAGAATCAAGTTATCTGGAATCCAGTATCAAAATAGCCAAATTAATCCAACACAAACCGGTAGGTAATTGTTCCTTGCTGGAAGGCTGGGGCATTTTCATCTAAATTAAATTTTGCTTTTAAGGCAGCTTGCTTTGCTGCAGCAACTAATTGCGCATTGTAGGTTGTTGATCCACGGGCACCAGGTTCGGCATTGGTAACTTTACCGTATTTGTTTACCGTCACTTTCACCACAACAATCCCCTCTTCATTGCCCGGGTAATATGGTTTTGGCAGTGATAAGGCAGAACGTCCGGAGAGGCTAAAAGAAACACCATTACCAGCTCCCCCACCATTTCCATAGTTATTGGAGTTGGCTGAACCATTAGGATTTCCCTGATTACCCCCGGGATAAGTAACTCCCTGGCCGGTACTTTTCGAATCAGTAGTCCCGGCACCCCCAGATCCAAATGCGTTTGCTGCCCGATTGTTTATTTCTGAAATCCTCTTTTGTTCCTGTTCTTTTCTTAAACGTTCGGCTTCTAATTGCCTTTTTCGCTCTTCCTCAGCTTTACGCTGACGCTCAAGTTCTTCTTGTCTTTTTCGTTCAATCTCTGCCAATCGTTGCCTTTCCAGTTCTTCCTGACGCTCCTTCTCCAATCTTTCCTGTCTTTGCTTTTCCTCAATCTTACGCTTGCGATCAAGTTCCTCTTTGCGTTTACGCTCTTCTTCCCTCTTCTTCTTTTTAGCTGATTCGATTGCGGCCGTTTTTTCAAAATCCTGTGTCATTACTTCCTGCTTAGCAGGTTTGGGTGGCGCAGGATTTGATTTTGGTGGCGGTGGTGGAGTTGTTTCTTTTTTAACCTCCACTTGTTTTTTTTCCTTCGCAACAGGAGGTGGAGTTTGTTTTCTGGGTGCAGGTTCTCTTAAGCCTCTTCCCTGGTTGGTATTCCCGAAATTAACCAGTATTCCTTCTTCGTCCGGCAAAGGAAGCGGGGTAATGAAACCAAAAATAATGAGCAACAACAGTATTATCCCGTGGAAAATAACAGTTCCCCAAAAACCTCTTTTATGTTCGGAAAAATAACTCATTAACGTCCTTCAGGCGCAGTGGCCAGAATCATTTTATACTTATTGCGTTTGGCAATATTCATTACTTTTACAACTTGTTCAATCGGAACTGATTGATCTGCATGCAGTGAAACAAAAGCTTCAGTATTATCACCAATTGCTCGCTGTAAAGCTGGCTCAATTTCGTGGAAAGCAACACGGTCTGGTTTCCCATCGACATTCACAAAATATTTCAAATCAGCCGTAATCGAAATCGTTGTAAGTGGTTTAGCTGCTGTTTGGTTATTACTTTGCGGTAACAACAACTTCAATGCATTAGGCGCAATAAGTGTGGAAGTCACCATAAAGAAAATCAGCAACAGAAATACAATGTCTGTCATGGATGACATGCTAAAAGCTGCATTGACTTTATTTCTTCGTTTAAGTGCCATACCGGTTATTTTGCAGGTTCATTCAACAAGTCCATAAACTCGGAGGTGGCAAACTCCATTTTGAAAATCACCTTTTCAACATTGGAAACCAAAATATTGTAAGCAAAATACGCGATGATACCTACAATCAAACCAGCCACAGTAGTTACCATGGCCTGATAAATACCTGATGAAAGTAAAGTCACATCAATATTATTTCCTGCATTTGCCATATCGTAGAAGGCCTGAATCATTCCCATTACCGTACCCAGGAAACCAATCATTGGAGCCCCGCCGGCAACACTTGCAAGAACAGGAAGCCCTTTTTCAAGCTTGGCAATTTCAAGGTTACCTACATTTTCGATTGCTGCATTTACATCAGCCATTGGGCGGCCAATACGGGTGATTCCTTTTTCAATCATCCTGGCAGTTGGATTATTTTGTGAACGTGCCAATGCCATAGCAGCATCAATCTTTCCATTCAGGATATAGTCTTTCACTCGTTCCAGAAGGGAGTTGTCAACCTTACCAGCTTTTTTAATTGCAAAATACCGATCGACAAAGATGAATACCGCCGTTAATGATAGAAAAAGAATAGGAAGCATAATCCAGCCTCCTTTTAATGCCAGGTCAAAAAACTTAGTAACAATTGCTTCATTCTGTACTGAGTCGGCAAGAGCTTCTGCACCATCAGTGGCAGGTCCGGAAGCTTGTAAAAAAATGTAATTTAACATAGATCAGTTTTTAGAAGAACAGATAAAAAACGGGGCACAATAAGCTTTTATTATGCCCCGCTAAAATAAGGATTATTTATAGAGATTCAGTAGTGTCCGATATAATTTAGATTAATGGATAAAACCCCTTTCATTATTGGGTTTCTTGGTCCCTTCCCCTACTTCTTCGTTGAAATTTCCTTAAATAACTAATCTTTCTTCTTCTTAAAAAGGTGCTTAAACTTCGTCCATAGTTCACCAAAATTATCATAGTTCTCACGGTAAGAAAAACCAACACCTTGTGTATAAGGTGAAGTTTCGTAAATGATATTGTTGTTGGAATGGTTATAAGCTTTAAACTGCAGTTTACCGTTATTGGTAAGCTTTACATTTAAATCAAAATCACCGACAATATTGTTATTATTCGCCGTATTTGCCTGGGTACCATTATTCCCGATATTCCCATTTAAGGTAACCCGGTCATTAAATATCTGGGTACTTAGCGCAAACTCTATTTCATCGTTGGTAATTTGGTTGCCGGGCCGGTAATTAACGCCAATATCAAAATCATTACTAATTTGGGAAAGCCAGTTGCTAAGCTGATTAGAAAACATTTCACTTGCTGTTGTTCCTACAATATTTGAGTTTGTAGCTTCATAGGTACCGCGAAGATATTCAGGGGTATAAAATCGCCCTAATACCAATAAAGAAAGTATTTGCCGGTTCATGTCTTCTTCGGTATTGAAGAATTGGCGTACCTCATCTTTAATACGATCTTCTGCTGATGGGAAATCAATATCAAAGCCAATATTGGGATTATTCAGGTTTTCTGTTAACGAGATTTTACAAAGAACAGGTATACGCTGGGTATAATCAATATCTTCATATGTATTTGCGAATAGCTCATACAACGAGGCTTTTAGACGATACACCGCATTAATGTCAATATGGGCATTATACGGATCCCCACTCCATGTCATGGTTCCTCCACGCTCAATTTCAAACTTCTTGTTAATTACATTTTGAAGCGTAAAAAGATAATCTCCCCGATCAACGAGATAACTCCCGAACATGGAAATATTAAAATCAGGATCAATGTCAATTCGCATATTTCCGCTACCTTCCGATCTGATCACATCGCCAATTTGTGAATTGTAAATAAGCTGAATTTTCGCATCTGGCGTAATATCCAGATCAAATCCCATGGTCAATTTCCCTTCCTTAAAGTCATTTCTCCTTTTATTATCAATCACTTCAAGCTGATCATTATTCACAAACCGAATAAAATCATAAACCGGAACTTCCTCGTCGTAATCCAAAGAAATATTGACGGAGGTACCACTAAGCGATCTGGCCGCTACATCAAGAAATATTGTCTTAGCGTGCCCTGTAAGCTTCATCTCCCCATCAACATAAGCCTTTCCGTAAAAGCGTTCATTATCTCTTATGGTTGTATTCATTGCGATAATTTTAGGGCTGGATAAATTTAGGTTATAGTCCATATTGCTAAAATTAGCATGCCTGATATAGCCATCAAACGTAGCTGAATTCCCCTCAATATCTTTAATTGCAATATTATCAAAGATGATTGAATCGGCGGAAAAACGAACCGTATCACTAAAATAGTAGCTAACCTGCAAATACTTTAATGCAAGCCCGGAGTTTAATCCAAACAAATCCGCATCAATCAAAACTTTTCCAGGCTTACCGTAAATTTTGGCATCCCCCGATGCGTTACCATGGATATTTTTGAAATTCTTTTCCAGCACCGGCTCTAAAACGGCAAGTGGAAAATGATTAAGCGATGCTTCAAAATCCAGATCATCTGTTCCCGGAGAATAAGAACCGTAAGCAAGTAAAGATTGTCTTTCCCCATCATTTACTTTTAATTCACTCTGTATTGCCTCTGAATCACGATCCCACTTGCTAACAACACTTAAATCCCCTACTTTTTGATTTTGGTATGACAGGCCATCAATTTTCAAATCAGAAAGGAAAAGTGCTTTTTCATAAACATCAAACACACTCGCAGAACCACTTAGCACTCCTTGTAAATTGATATTTTTATCTGTTATCAGGTTGAAATTCGACAAATTAAAATCATTAACGGACATATTTAAGCGCTCGGCTTTATTTTCCGAAAGAATCCCTTCAAAAGTTAAAAACTGATCACCATTTGAAATCATAAACCCATCAACTTCAATTCGGGTTGAATCAATAGTTACTTTTGCCGGATTAACTGTCCAAAGCGTGTCAGAAACATATATTTTGCTCGGAATTATATCAACATCTACATGAGGGATCTCATTCCCATCTTTTGTAAATGTAGCTTGTGTATGAATTTCCCCACTGTACGTTTTTTCATGAAAATTGTTCCAGATTAACCGGGTATTTAATCCATCATCAATTACATTTGCAATAAGGCTCAGGTTGTATATTTTCTGATCATCATTTAATACCAACTCCCCTAAACGGTTTTTTACCTCAATTTCATCATCAGAGTGCAAGGATAGATGATAATTATTAAAAATAGTCTGCTTATACTCAATCCGTGGAAAATCTGCCTCCAGGTCAATTCTATGTTCGACTTCATTATAATATCCTTCAATTCTGGATGGATCTATGTACAATTCGGGCACAAAAGTCTTTGTAATAGGCTCTATATTCTTTATATCGGCTGTAAAACTAAACGTATTCTTCCGGTCTGTTTCAACATAATCAAGGCCTGATGATGGCAAATAGTTCCACAACAAATTATTGATGCTTTGTTTTAAGTTTCGGAATGAATAGCTGCCACGAACATTTGCATCAACAAAATCAGATTGTAAAATCAGGTTTGCCAAACTATCTTTAAATGTATTGACTGTTAAACTCTGTAGGTTAAAAGCGTTATTTTCATTGCTGTACGTACCTTCCTCAAACCAAATATTACCATTCAGGTTATCAATGCTGTTCCCTGTAAACTGGGCTTTCAGGTCAATAGCCAAATCCGATATTTCATGAGTCTTATCTAAGTTCAGCTCAACAAGATTGGCCTTTTCCAATAGCAGTTCAAAGTCGAAAACGGGATGTTCAGGATCAAAATCCAGCTTACCTGAAAAAACCGCCTTCAAATTAGGGTCATCTACGCTCAGGTCCCCATCGAATTTTTGTTCTTGTATCTGTCCATCCAGTATCAAATTTTTAAACTCATACTCGTTGAAAGTCAAACTATCCACAACCCCATCAATAGTGGCAGAAAGTACTCGTGCTTTGTTAAAATAACTTCCATCAATCTTTCCATTAAAAGTGATATCCTCCACTTTTTTCAACTGAGCAAACTCCCCAAGTTCAAAGTTTACAGTCTTCAGGCTCCCGCTTACAGTCAGCTCATCATCACCCGAAGGAACAAAAGAAAGGTCAGTTGTTAACCGGCCAAAATCAGAATCAACAGTCCCAAAAGCCACAAAATCACTTAAAAATCCGGTAAAGTTTCCCTGGTAACGAATAACACCGGCTTCTTTCAAAAACCCGGGGAATTCAGCGTGTCCACCGCCGATTGCTTCCGGCAAACGCACGTTCATTAAATCTGAAAAATGTGTTGACGAATTTTTCAAATCAAGCGAGATGTATGTCTTGTCAATATCCGGTAAGCCATTCATATAAAAGTTACAATTAAAGCGGGTATGCTCACCAAAGCTTAGTTCCAGGCCTCTGGCCTTCAAATCCGTAATTGTACCATATACCCGCCCGGCTAACTTTGCTTCAAGATCCATTCCTTTTAAAGAAGGTACCAGTTGTGCCACATCCGTAAAATGTACAAAAGACTCTTTTAAATCCAGGTCAATTTCAGAATATGAAAAATCCTTCCCTTCCAGCAGAGGACTTTGATCAAATAAAAAGCTGGCATCTACGATCTTCGATTTTTCAGTACTCACTTTAAGCTTATCAAGTTTTATTACATGCTCTTTTGATGTAAACTGGGTACTTAATTCTTTTAACCGAAAAGATTTCCGATCATCCAGGCTTAGCTTGTTAATATTGAAATAAATCGAATCCTTGCTTAAAATCAAATCTGAAACATCCAGGTTGATATCCCTTAAATCAATTAAGCTGGGCTTTTCCATTTTGTAATAAGAATAGCCCAGTTGGGTTTCGCTAAAAACAAAATTCCTGCAATAAAAATCCCATTCATCGCTCTCCTCCTGATTATTTGTACGTAAAGAGTCAAGCAAGAATTTGTAGTTCGGAAAATGTTTTTCGTCAATTGACAAATACACCTTTGTCTTCTGTAAATCTAATGCTGAAAGCACAAACTTTTGTTTTCGAAGACTAAGCGTGTCAATCGATGCAACCAATTGATCGACATACAAAAGTGTATCTTCTTTTTGGTCTTCAATAAGAACCTCACTCAATATCAGCTTATTAAAAAATCCAATATCAACGCGTTCTATATGAATCCGTGTATTCAGTTTTTCAGAAAAACGATCAGTGATCCGCCCAACCAAATAAGTTTGCACAAGACTTGATTGAAAGGCGAAATAGGAGATTATGAACAACAACATAATCCCTCCAAAAACCCACAGTACTATTTTGACAGATTTTTTAATAATTTTGATCTTTCAAATTTGAACAACAAAATAAACTAAATTCCGCGGAATTCGTTAGTTGTAATTGTTAAATAACTCAAAAAAAGAAATCTCATTTTGATGAATAAGACTTCAGATATAACCCTATTGGGAATTGAATCATCCTGCGATGATACATCAGCATCCGTAATTAGAAACGGCTATTTGTTATCAAATGTTATTGCCAGCCAGAAAGTTCATGAAGCTTACGGTGGCGTTGTACCTGAGTTGGCATCAAGGGCCCATCAGCAAAACATTATACCTGTAGTTGATCAAGCCATTAAACAAGCAGGAATAGACCGGGAGGAAATATCTGCAGTTGCATTTACCAGGGGCCCGGGATTGCTTGGTTCTCTTTTGGTTGGAACCTCATTCGCTAAAGGCTTTGCGCTTTCTGCAGGTGTACCTATGATTGACATCAACCACCTGCAGGGACACGTTTTAGCACACTACATAAAAGAAGAAGGTGTTGAGTTTAGAGCACCTAAATTCCCGCATTTGTGCCTGTTGGTTTCCGGTGGCAATTCACAAATTATTTTGGTGAAAGACCATCTGAAAATGGAAGTTATTGGCCAAACCATTGACGATGCCGCTGGCGAAGCCTTTGATAAATGTGCAAAAGTAATGGGCATGCCCTATCCCGGCGGACCGTTAGTTGATAAGCTGGCAAAAGAAGGTAATCCGGAAGCTTTTGAATTCTCAAAACCCAGAATAATGGATTTGGATTATAGTTTCAGTGGGTTAAAAACCAGTTTTCTGTACTTTTTGAGGGATCAGCTAAAAGTGAATGAAAACTTCATTGAAGAAAATCAAAAAGATTTATGTGCTTCGCTTCAAAAAACAATTATTGACATTTTAATGGATAAGCTTATTAAAGCTGCTAAACAAACGGGAATAAAAGAGATAACTGTTGCTGGTGGGGTTTCAGCAAATTCAGGATTGCAAAATGCATTGAGATCTGAAGCTAAAAAACGCAACTGGAATATGTTTATCCCGAAGTTTGCTTTCACTATGGATAATGCCGCAATGATTGCCATTACCGGTTACTACAAATACCAAAAAGGTGAGTTTATTGGACAAGATGCTGTACCGTTTGCCAGAATGAATATCAATGAGTAAAAGTGGCTGAGGGCTGAGGGTATAGTGCAAAGGGAAAAGAGCTTATTAATTCTTCGAATTTGGAATTAGCGTTTTGGAGTTTAAAAAGAAAATACCAGTTATTCTTATCACCGGCTTTCTTGGTGCAGGTAAAACTACGTTCATCAATGAAATAATACGAAAGCACCAACATTTAAAGCTAGCTTTAGTAGAAAATGAGTTTGGTGAAAAGTCAATTGATCAGGATTTGATCGTTGGGATGCGTTCAGAAAATATTTTCGATTTAAGTAACGGCTGTATTTGCTGTTCCATTTCCAATGAATTTTCGTTGACACTACTGGATCTTGCTGAAAAAGCTGGAGAAATTGATTATCTACTGATTGAAACTACTGGTATTGCAGACCTTTCAAATGTAATTAAGCCTTTTTATTCGGATGAAAGCTTAAAGCAAAAATATGAGCTGGCCGGCAGTGTTTGCTTGATTGATGCCGTGAACCATGAAATTCAGTTTGCTGCTGACAAGCAACAAATGCAACTGATCCTGAGTGATCTTTTAGTTGTAAACAAAGCTTCAGAAACAACCAGCGATAAACTTTCTGAAATAGAAAACAGGCTAACAGCATTTAATAACACAGCAACAATTGAGCAATGTAATCATGGAAAACTTAAAAGCTTTCAATTGGGAAGATTTGCAGAAGATGTCAGTGGTAATATTGAAAAACGCTTAGCCAAACCTGTAATGTACAGGCTGGTTGAGTCCAAAAGGTTCAGCACATTTACCCATGAATTTAACGGTTCCGTAAACCTGGACCGGTTCAAGTATTGGTTCAACTATTTTGCTGCAATAAACCAAGTCCAGGTTTATCGCGTAAAAGGGATACTGCACCCGCAAGGACAAGCCAATAAAGTAATTGTTCAGGCGGTAGGTGGTTCAGTGGAATATGCAGAAGGTTCGTTTATTGAGCCAGCTGAAGAAAAAATAAACCGACTTGTATTTATCGGTCGCGATATTGATTTTGAAAAGATCGTTTCCGAACTGGAAAACTACCTTTCAGAAGAAGAAGAAGAAGAAGAAAAATCCGTTTAGCTATTTATAAAAGGACGCACATCTGTCAAATGCATTCCGGCTGTTACAGCTGCCCTCATCCCCAGCTCTCCATCTTCCAATACATGACACTTTTCAGGAGATACACTCATAAGTTCAGCACATTTCAAAAAGGTATGTGGTTCTGGTTTGTGGTTTTCCACATCATCGGCAGTCACAATTGCATCAAAATAGTTGGTCAATTCCAGTTTTTCCAACTGCATCATTGCACTTTTCTTATTTGCCCCTGTACCAATTGCCATGGGTACTTTACCATAATAACGGTGAACCAAATCAACAACAGCATCAATTGGTTTAATAAGTGAATCTACACTATTCCAAAAGTTTTGTTGCTTCATACGGACCATCTCCATAGGATCAACACCTTCCAGTTTGTTTTCATCAATAATACGCCTGGCAAAAAGAATGGTAGGGGCACCTGTCAACTGGTATGTAATTTCTTCGTTATATGTACAATTGTAATGTTTGCAGGTTTTATGCCATGCAGCAATATGCACAGGAATCGAATTTGAAAGCGTTCCATCCAAATCAAAAATTAATGCTTCGGCCTGTGGGTGTTTATCCAGTTTCATCTCTTAAAAATCAAATTATGCCGACGAAAATACCAGAAATTCTTCCGTATCAGGAAAAACATTCAGTGAAATAACCAATTGTTAATCCTGAATTAAAGTCACGCTTTACTAAAACTATAGAAACAGGGTGCATTCAGAGCCTGACTTCGAGTCAGGCTCTGAATATAAGAATTACAAGTATTTGTTTAATCACAAATATTTTCTAATTTTGCGCGACCTATTTTTAGGTACAATATTTTAATGTTTTATAAATTAGATGTTTTATGAAAAACCAGTATGAAACCGTTTTCATTACAACTCCCGTTTTATCTGAAGGCCAGATAAAGGAAGCGGTAAGTAAGTTCAGGGACATCATCACCAAAAATGACGGTGAGATTCTCCATGAAGAAGACTGGGGATTACGCAAATTAGCTTATCCCATTCAGAAAAAAAGCACAGGTTTTTATCATTTGATCGAATTTAAGGCTGATCCCAGTTTGATTCAAAAGTTAGAAACCCAGTTCAGACGTGACGAACGTATTATCCGTTTCCTGACTTTCAAGATGGATAAATATGCTGCAGCGTACAGTGAAAAGAGAAAAAGTAACTTAAAAGCTAAAACTGAAAAGGAGAACTAAGCTATGGCAAACAATCAAGGTGAAATCAGATACCTGACTCCCCCGTCAGTTGAAATTAAAAAGAAAAAGTACTGCCGCTTTAAGAAGAATAAAATTAAGTACGTGGATTACAAAGATGCTGAGTTCCTGAAGAAATTCCTGAACGAGCAAGGCCGTATCCTTCCACGTCGTATTACAGGTACTTCTTTGAAATACCAACGCAAAGTGGCCAAAGCAGTAAAAAGAGCCCGTCATTTAGCATTGCTCCCATACTTAACAGATATGATGAAATAATTTAAAGCGTAAAAAAATGGAAGTTATTTTATTACAGGATATTCAAAATGTGGGCAGCAAAAATGATATTGTAACGGTAAAAGACGGTTTTGGCCGTAATTACCTTATCCCGCAAAAAATGGCTATTGTTGCCAACGAATCGGCTAAAAAAGTTTTGGCTGAAAATATTAAACAACGTGCCCATAAAGAAGCTAAATTAATTGAAGAGGCGTCTAAGGTTGCTGAAAAACTACAAAACAAACAAGTGGTTATTGGTGCAAAAACCAGTACTTCCGGTAAAATTTTCGGTTCTGTTAATACCATCATGTTAGCTGAAGCTATCAACAAAAAAGGGTTTGAACTAGACCGTAAACAAATTACCATCAAAGAAGACAGCATCAAAGAAGTGGGTAAATACTCTGCAAAAATCAAACTCCACAAAGAAGTGGTAATTGATTTTGAATTTGAAGTTGTTTCAGAATAATCATTAGATTTACACACAGAATCAAACATTTTTCAAACACGATAAAGCCATGTAGCAATTGCTGCATGGCTTTTTATGTTTTATAAACACTTATTTTATTTCTTTAACATCAGATAATCAGGCATTTAACGTTTTAAAACAGAATAGCTTTAAAAAAACTTAAGCATGAAGAGATTGATTTGGTTGCTGGCAGTTATTGTTTTTTATTTGCTGGTAAATGTTCCCGGAATTTATATACCCGTAGTTATTAATGCTGCAAAATATGCCCAGGTGGGTCGTGAAATATTGGACAACAATGATTGGATTAACCTTACAATTGCAAGCGATGCATATGATCAAAAGCCACCATTACTCTTTTGGATTGCAGCTTCAGTTTTTTCAGTTTTCGGACTTTCAATAAAAGTTTACAAAACGATCATGCTACTTATTTCCTTAATAGGTATTTTTGGTACATACAGACTTGGGAAACTACTTTACGATAAAAAAACAGGCATACTTGCTGCTCTGTTTTGGGCTACATGCTTAGGCTATGTACACTTTCACAATGATATCCACACAGATGCGTTACTTGTAGTAACTGTTATTTTAGCTATATGGCAATATGCTGAACATTATAAAAACGGAAAAGAATACCAGTTTTACCTGGGAACCCTATTTGTTGGATTATCCATGTTAACAAAAGGACCAATTGGTTTGGTCATACCCGCAACTGCTGTAGGGTCGCACCTACTCCTAAAAAGAGACTTCAAAAACATTATAAATTATCGCTGGATTATTTCCATACCAATAATTGCTATAATTATATTACCTGCACTATGGGGCCTCTTTAATCAGTTTGGGCTGGAAGGAATCAAATTCTATTTCTGGACAAACAACATGGGGCGCATTACAGGTTCATATCATGGAAGAAACACAGATCTGTTTTACTACCTGCATACAGGCTTATATATGTTTGCCCCGTGGGCAATCTTCAGTTTTATGTCAATAATTTTAGAAATAAGGGAAAAAATCCAAAAAAAGTGGAATTTTACTAAAAACGATGAATTTTTTATCCTGGGTGGAATTCTGTTCTATTTCATAATTTTTTCCATAGCAAGAAATAAAAATCCCCATTACATGCAACCTATACTTCCACTTATGTCACTTCTTTCAGCAAAATGGGTTTTTAAAGTTTTTGATACAAATAAGTATAAAAAAGTAAAAAAGATTGCCGGGACTTTAAACTTAATTCTTGGGATTTTAATTTGGCCGGCAATTGCCTTCCTTGTTGGTTACGCATTACCCGAAAAAAGACCAGTTATATGGATTATCATTATTTTGTTAGCCTCGTGCTTTATATATATTCTTACCCGAAAGAAAAGCCTTTATAATCAAATAGCATACTTGTTAATTGCAATCACAGCCCTGCTTTTTACTTTAAACACCAGCATACTTCCACAAATGACTAAGTTTCACTCTAGCTTTGAAGCTTGTGAGGATTTTAACAAATATGCTAAAGAAAACGAAAAATTACACATTTTTACAATTCAAGCCCGGTACTGGGATATTTTTCTATATTCAAAAAATTACGGGAGATATATCATAACAAAAGAGGATTATGAACACATTAACCCACCAGTAAATGATTGGATTTTCTCAAGCCCGGAGGGAGTAGATCAACTGAAAAAGATGAATATCGAATTTGATGTTGTAAACACCTACAATCACCGTAGCCTCTCGAGGGTAACCCCAAAGTTTATCAACCCAAAAACGAGGGAATCTTCGCTTAGGAAAAGTTATTTGCTAAAAATAAAAGAATAGTTAATGAATAGTTAATGAAGACTACAAATCAGTCTCATCCTGGCTTACAATCATTCGTCTGTTCTTCAGTATATTAATAATTGCATCAACAATATAATCATCCCGCATAGTTGAATAATTAAAGATAAGGTCATAGTCGTTGTTGTTCATTTCCCTGCCAGCAACATGCTCGACAAATAAATTACGCTGGCGGTCAACTTCCAACACATGCTCCTGGGCATCTGAACGTGACATATCGCTTATTTGCATAATTCGGTTGATACGCCATTCAAGCGGGGCCTGTAACTTAATACTTAATTTTTGAGGAATCTCCCGGGCAATTATAGCAGCTGCACGCCCAACAATTATACTATGCCCTTCTTCGGCTATTCTGTATATAACATCTTTAACAGTATCAATAATCTCCTGATCTTCTGCATCGTAAACTTTATCGGTAGAGAATGCTGTACTTAGCTCATGCAGGCTTGATTTTGCTTCAGCCTGAAAAACATTTTTAATCTTTTCAGGGGCCAGTTCCAGTTCTTTAGCTGCCTCTTCGATAATTTCTTTACTAACCCACTTCCACTCCACATCGGTTTTTGTAGCAGACTGATAACTATAGCCGGATAAAATTTTAGACAATTTTGTCGCAATTCGCTTTGCAGAACAACCACATTCCCTGGATATCAACACAACAGGTCCGGGATAACTTCCACTATTTCCTTCACGACCAGGTTCTTCTACATAATTTTTTAGAAATTTTTTCACTTTTATAATAATTATTTAGTAATTATCTAGTTGCTATACAAACAACTAATTATTTTTTTGTATACTCAACAAAACTACAACCTTGAACGCGTAGAAGTCAATAAAAATGTTCTACAATAGCCTGTTTTACTAATGTTTTAAAACAAGCTAATAAAACATACAAATCTTTTTTATCTTCGCTAAAAAATAATTATGGGTAGAATTATTCAAACTGCACTGGCTTCATTCGGAATGTCAAGCATGGTCTTCCATGGTCCTTCATTAAAAGTTAATCCTAACTTCAGCATTAAAAAGATACTGGAAAGAAGTAAAAACCTTTCAGTTGAAAAATATCCGGAAGCAGAAATTGTAAGATCATTTGAAAATATTTTAAATGATAGAGAAATTGAACTGGTTGTTATTAATACTCCTGATCCACTGCACTATAAAATGACCCAAAAGGCATTGGAAGCCGGTAAAAATGTTGTTGTTGAAAAACCTTTTGCCCAAACCCTGGGAGAAGCAGATGAATTAATTCTACTCGCGAAAGAAAAAAACCTCCTTTTAACGGTATATCAAAACCGGAGATGGGACGGAGATTTTCTGACGGTTAAGAAAATTATTGAAGAGAAAAAAGTGGGGAGGCTTGTTGAATTTGAATCTCATTTTGACCGATATCGAAACTTCATCCAACCGGGTACCTGGAAAGAAGATGCCGGTGATAAATCAGGCGTACTTTACAATCTTGGTGCCCACATGATTGACCAGGTGCTTATGTTATTTGGCTTACCTAAATCAATAACAGCACATCTTGATATTTTACGGGAAGGCGGAAGAGCAAAAGACTACTACGACATTCGTTTTCAATACGATGGTTTTGCTGCAATACTTAAAAGCTCATACCTGGTCCGTGAGCCAGGCCCCCGCTATTCCGTTCATGGTACTTTGGGATCGTTTCACAAATGGGGAATTGACCCGCAAGAGCAAGCGTTAAAAGATGGACATTTACCCAATGAATCAAGCTGGGGATCAGAACCAAAAAGTGACTGGGGATTGCTAAATGCAGAAATTGATGGCCTAAATTATAAGGGAAAGATTGAAACAATTCCGGGCAATTACAACATTTTTTATGAGAATGTGTATGATGCTCTCGTTACTGGAGCTGATCTTCTTGTAAAACCGGAAGAAAGTCGCAATGGTCTGAAAATCATGGAAATTTGCATGCAAAGCGATCGAGATAAAAGAACTATATTCTTGGAATAGCTTAGTGCTTTTTGGAGAACAGTTGAAAACCAATTTAATAATTTAACTGATGTATTTGAAAGCATTTTTGCAATCCTTATATTTATTCGCACAACCTTAAACAACAAAAAATGAATAAACGTAGGGATTTTATTAAGAAATCAGCACTTTTAGCTGGAGGTGCAGGATTGCTTTCAGCCTGCCAAAATCAAGTTCAGGAAAAAAAAGAAGCGGACCCCGGGAAAACAATTAGAAACCGAATTGGCGTTTCCACATACTCGTTTTGGCAATTTAATGGCCCAAAGGAAAATGCACCAATCGAAATGTGCATTGAAAAAGCCGCAGAGATGGGATTTGATGGAATTGAGTTTCTTTTGGTCCAGATGCAATCCGAAGACAACGCTTACCTGCAAAAATTGAAAAGACAAGCTTTTCATGCAGGCCTGGACATCATGGGATTTTCTACCCATCAAGGCTTTGTTTATCCGGAAAAAGAAAAACGGGATGAGGAAATCAAAAAAACAATCCACCAAATTGAATTAGCATACAAGCTAGGCATTCCAACCATGCGGCTTAATACCGGTCGTTGGAGAACAACTAAATCTTTTGATGATTTGATGGCAAACAAAGGTGTCGAGCCAATTCTTGAGGGTTATACGGAAGATGAAGGTTTCGACTGGGTTATTGACTCCATACAGCAATGTATTCCAAAAGCCCGGGAATGCGGGGTTGTCCTAGGCCTTGAAAATCACTGGGGTTTAGGGCGCACGGCTGATGGCGTACTCAGAATAGTTGATGCAATTAATTCCCCATGGCTACAGGTGACTGCTGACACCGGAAATTTCTTTGAAAAAAGGTACGAACAATTGGAACAGCTGGCACCAAAAACCTTCTTAATTCAAGCCAAAACGTATTACGGTGGCGGCAAATGGTACACGCTGGAAACCGATTACCACAAAGTTGCCTCCATTTTCAGAAAGGCAAACTACAGAGGATATGTTTCAGTGGAGTTTGAAGGGAATGAAGATCCTTTGACCGCGATACCTAAAAGCCTGGAAGTAATTAGGGAAGCTTTTACATTTGAGGGATAACTATATAAATATATGAGTCCCGGTTATAGTTCTATGGACCCGGTTTGTCAATTTTTTTTTTGGTAAATCGAAGTCATTCATTGTCACTTTATCGTCATTACATAGTCATTTTTTGTTTTTAACAATGACCATTAATGACTTTCTTAATGACCAGTAGGTATATAAGCGGACATTCATTATAAATATTTAACCAGGAAACCACCAGGAGAACGATTATTCTTTCGCTATTTCCCTGAAAACAACTTAGTGCAGACCCTTCCTGAAGTTAAAAGTAGTTGATGGTTGAAACTGTTCACCAAACCGGTATTTTGTCAACAAACGTTTTAAAACATTCTTTGAAATTGTTTCGTGACTCAGATCAATCATAAAATTGGTAAACCCTTCAGCCATCAATTGCTTTTTATACTGAAACAGATTTACTGGTGCTTCGGGCACTACGATCGTAATCCCATCTTTATTTGTCTTTCGGTAGGCTTTTTTGTTGTCATCCAGAAATTGATTCCCTGAATCGGCTATACGTACCGGCATTCTCGAATAAAACAATTCCGGATAAGCATGCAGCACAATTATCCCTTGCTTGTTTTGCATACTTCTCAGGTTTTCAAAATCACCTTCCAACGGATAACAAAAGTTCCGCATTTGCTCCTGGTGCAAAAGTTTTGCCGTAGCGTCATTATACGCATAAACATGCTCATTACTGCTTACCTGGCTTTCTTTGCT
Organism: Prolixibacteraceae bacterium; assembly: GCA_028282195.1. Lineage (GTDB taxonomy): Bacteria > Bacteroidota > Bacteroidia > Bacteroidales > Prolixibacteraceae > Sunxiuqinia. The sequence goes on along the minus strand of JANQII010000203.1, from coordinate 7,657 downwards.
AACCAACAACTTCTGCGATAAGTGACTTACAAAGAACTGCCTGAAACCTTTTCGTTCAATTCGCTGAATCAATCTTCGGTAAGCTGGCAAATGCTCCTCCGAAATAAACTTGGGCAGCTCAATATATATCTTATGTTGGTTCTGCTGAATGAACCGTAAATCAAAATCAAACTTCTCCAGATCATTTCTACTGAAAGAAAACAAAATACCATCGACATCATCCAGCCTTATTTTTCTTAACCATTCAGGCTTGTCTATACGCACAAACAAGCTTAGTTTAGATGGTCTCGATTTGATTATCAATTGCTGCCGGATACTTTTTTTCTGACCAAAAGGAATTGGCCTCATCTTCAATTTTGGAAGTTGATCAAACTTTGCCGGGAAACGCTCTTCTCCCCTTCTTCCTACCCAGAATATTTCGTCACCTTTCCGAATTATTTCTTTTCCATCGTAATTGAAAGAATATCTTTGCCCATTAAAATAAAAGTCTCTAAGCTTTAAATTGAAAGTACTGTCATTTTTAGCATTTCGAATACGAATCCGGTCACCGTCTTTTAATTCGGTATCCGAGTTAAAAAAAACTTTTCCATTTTTACTGTCCTCTACAAAACCAACAGAGATGCCCGTATTTGAATTTTCGGCAATTCCCTCTTTTACATCTTTTCCAAGGAAATATGAAATTTTAGAACGCCCAAAGTCAAGCTTTAGCATGTCTTCAGCCTGCTGTTGTTTTTCCGGCTGATCAATTGCCAAACGATAGGCTTTTGCAACCTGGTAAACGTAATCTGCCGATTTCATCCGCCCTTCGATCTTCAACGAGTGAACCCCTAATTGTTGAATCTTCTTTAAATTGGGTAATTGCTGGTTATCCTTCAAATTGAAAAGAAATTTTGACAGGCTTCCATCCTGATAGATACGACGGCATGGCTGAGTACATAAGCCCCTGTTGGCACCGCGCCCACCAATAAAACTACTGAAGAAGCACAAGCCTGAAAAAGAATAACAAAGCGCGCCGTGAATAAACAATTCCAGTTCTGTTTTTGCCTTAGCAGAGATTTGTTCAAGTTCCGGCATGGTAAGTTCGCGCGCCAGAACAACCCGCTCAATGCCTAACTTATTGGAAAAATCTACCCCTAACGAGTTGTGGTTTGCCATTTGGGTACTGGCATGAATAGTAAGTTTTGGAAAATTCTTTTTTGCCAGGAGATAAACGCCCCAGTCCTGAATAATTATCGCATCAACTTTTGCTTTTTCCAGAAAAGACAACATATCCAACAACGAATCTATTTCTTTATTCTTAATAACTGTATTAAGTGTAACATAAACCTTTACATTTTTGCTTCGTGCATAATTTATTGCAGCAAGTAGTTGCGCTTCAGTAAAGTTGCTCGCTTTTCCACGTGCATTAAAAGAACGCAATCCTAAATAAACAGCATCTGCTCCACCTTTAATTGCAGCAAAAAACGATTCGGTATTTCCTGCTGGTAATAATAATTCAGTATTCGATTTCCCCATAACTTTCTACAATGGTGCAAAAGTACAAATTAGGAGTGAGATCAATGGAAAATAGTCATCCCGTTCCGATAATTATCGGAATTATTTCGGGATCTTTGTCTAACCATGTTTTGCTCTTCATGAGAAAGATCCTGAAACAAGTTCAGGATGACTCGAATAATATAAAATATTTAAATCACCTTTCTCCTTATTTTTAATAATTATAAATTACACTTTGCAGGTAAAATTGTCATCTCTGGATTGCAAAAATTAAAACATCCTGTTTACTTTTGCTGGCAGAAAAAATGATTAGACTTGGATAACCTTATTCAAATACATCAAACCCTTGTAGAGCAAAACCAGGAAACCATTCGCCGTGAGCTGTACGATGAAATAGACTGGACACAGCGGATGATTTGCATTAAAGGTTTCCGTGGTGTTGGGAAAACTACATTCTTACTCGACTTTGTAAAAGAACGCTACGCAGATGACAAAACTTGCCTGTATGTTAATCTGAATAATTTTTACTTTGCAAAAAGAAAGATTTATAATTTTGCGGATGAATTCTACAAAAAAGGGGGCAAAGTTTTAATCCTTGATCAAATTCATAAATACCCTTATTGGGACGAGGAACTTAAAGCTTGTTACGAAAACCTCGAAGAACTTCAAATAATTTTCACAGCTTCGCCGGTATTGCGTGTATTGGAAGGGAACGATCTACTTCAGGGTATTGCGCAAGTTTATCATCTTGAGGGCCTTTCATTTAGAGAGTATTTGAATTTTATTGGAGACTTTAAATTCAAACGTTATAAGCTTGATGATATACTCAAGGATCATCAACAAATAGCACAGGAAATTACGGACAAAGTAAAACCCCTGGCCTACTTTGCTGAATATTTGCAAACTGGTTTTTATCCGTACTTCCTGAATAACAAGCCCTTTTATAACGAAAGCTTATTGAAACATATCAATTTGGCTTTGGAAATTGACGTTACTTATCTGAACCAAATTGAGTTAAAATATTTGCCAAAGTTGCGCAAGCTTCTTCAGGTCGTGAATAAGCAGGTACCTTTTACACCAAATGTAAGCAAATTAAGTTCCGATGTTGAAACTTCGCGGGCTACTATTATGAATTATCTTCGATACTTAAAGAATGCCCGTTTGATTAATCTTCTTTTTTACAATGGTGACGACGACCTGCATAAAAAGCCTCACGCAGTTTACGCGCATAACACCAATATATTGTATGCAATTGAGCCTGATAATATTAATAACAAAACCCTGAGAACCACCTTCTTTTACAACCAGGTCGGTTATCAACACCAGGTTAAAAGCTCACACATTGCAGATTTTAATGTAAATGAAAAGTACCATTTTACAGTGGGAGGAAAATATACTGTACCTGACAGCGAAAGCACTTATGCTGCCGCTGATATGATTGAAGAAGGAAGCGGGAATATTATTCCGTTGTGGCTGTTTGGGTTTTTGTACTAGAAGCTGGATATTGGATACTGGATACTGGATATTGGATAAATGAAAATTGAATATGTCTTATAAGAAATTGGAAATATGGAAATTGGCCCGTGAACTTTCAATTAAAGTTCATAAGATGTCTTTGTCCGAGCTTCCAGCTTTTGAGATGTATGAAGAAGGAAGTCAAATTCGTCGTTCTTCAAAATCTACTCGTTCATTAATAGTAGAAGGATATGGAAGAAGGCAATACAAGCAAGACTTTATAAGATTTCTTGTTAATGCATTGGCTTCGAATGATGAAACGATTGATCATTTGGAAACACTTTGGGAAACTTCTTCATTAAAAAATGAAAAGTTGTACAACGAACTTCTTGAAAAAGCAAATACGCTTGGAAAGAAACTAAATCGCTTTATCGATCGGGTAAAAGAAGTTCATAATATAGCTCAAGAACCAGATACTGAATATCACATCCAGAATCAGGAATCCAGCAAGAAGGATCAAGATACTGGATACTAGATGCTGGATACTAGATGCTGGATATTAGAAGATAGATAATAGATATTGGGTAAAACATGTCTTACAAGAAATTGGAAATAAAGAAATTGTCGCGTGAGCTTTCAATTAAGGCCCGTGAGATAAGACAGATCCAGGATCAAGAATCAAATATCCAGGATCTAATTATTAGATGCGAAAACGATAAATTGAAATATATAATATCTAAAATTTAACTTGAATAAAAATGGCAAAACAAAAGAAATTCTTAACGTGTGACGGTAATTATGCTGCAGCTTATATGAGTTACATGTTTAGTGAAGTAGCCTGTATTTATCCCATTACGCCTTCATCAAATATGGCAGAATATGTGGATGAGTGGGCTGCTAATGGTAAAACAAATATTTTTGGTCGTCCTGTGCGTTTAGCAGAAATGCAAAGTGAAGCCGGTGCTGCTGGTGCTGTTCACGGTGCATTACAATCAGGTGCGCTAACTTCCACTTATACAGCATCACAAGGTCTCTTGTTGATGATCCCTAACATGTATAAAATTGCGGGTGAGTTATTGCCAACTGTTTTCCACGTAAGTGCACGTGCAGTTGCGGGTCATGCACTTTCTATTTTCGGTGACCACTCTGATGTTTATTCAACCCGTCAAACAGGTTTCGCCATGTTGGCTACCGGTTCTGTACAGGAAGAAATGGATTTGGCTGGTGTTTCACACTTAGCTACCATTAAATCCCGTGTACCTTTCCTTTCTTTCTTTGATGGGTTCCGTACTTCACACGAAGTTCAAAAAATTGAAGTTCTTGACAAGGAAGATTACGCTCCACTTATCGATATGGAAGCTCTTCAGGTATTCCGTGACCGTGCATTGAACCCCGAGAACCCTGTAACACGGGGTACAGCGCAAAACCCTGATATTTTCTTCCAGGCTAAAGAAGCGGGCAATAAATTTATTGATGCCGTTCCTGATATCGTTGAAGCTTACATGCAGGAAATTAATAAGTTGACCGGACGTGAGTATCACCCATTCACTTATTACGGTGCTGAAGATGCTGAGAATATTATCATCGCTATGGGTTCTGTAACTGAAACTATCAAAGAAACGATTGATTACCTGGCTTCCCAGGGTCAAAAAGTTGGTTTGATGTCAGTTCACCTATATCGTCCGTTCAGTGCAAAATACTTCATGAATGCTCTTCCTGCTTCCGTAAAAAGAATTTGTGTTCTTGACAGAAGTAAAGAGCCTGGAGCAAACGGAGAACCTTTATACCTGGATGTAAAAGATCTATTCTACGGAAAAGAAAATGCTCCTGTGATTGTTGGTGGCCGTTACGGTCTTGGTTCTAAAGACACTACCCCATCACAAATTATGTCCGTATACGAAAACCTGGCTATGGCTGAACCTAAAAATGGTTTCACATTAGGTATTGTTGATGACGTAACTTTTAAATCCCTTCCTTTAAAAGAAGAAATTAAAGTTTCCCCTGAAGATATCTACGAAGCTAAATTTTACGGTTTAGGTTCTGATGGTACAGTAGGTGCAAACAAAAACTCAATTAAAATTATTGGTGATACAACTGATAAGTCCTGCCAGGGTTACTTCGAGTATGATTCAAAAAAATCTGGTGGTTTTACCTGTTCTCACCTTCGTTTTGGCGACAGCCCTATCCGTTCAACCTATTTGGTAACTACTCCTGACTTTGTTGCATGCCACGTTTCAGCATATATAAACCTTTACGATGTATTAAAAGGATTGAAAAAAGGTGGTTCATTCCTGTTAAATTCAATCTGGGATGAAGAAGAAACCAGGAAGCGTTTGCCAGACCATATGAAAAAGTATTTGGCAGAAAACGAAATTGATTTCTACATCATTAACGGTACTAAATTAGGTGAAGAAATTGGTTTGGGTACCCGTACAAATACAATCATGCAGTCTGCATTCTTCAAAATCACGGAAGTAATCCCTTACGAAGACGCAGTGAATGAAATGAAGAAAGCAATTGTAAAATCATACGGTTCAAAAGGTGAGCGTATCGTAAATATGAACTACGCAGCTGTTGATGCCGGTGGTAAGAACGTTGTTAAAGTTGAAGTTCCTGCAAATTGGAAAGACATTAAACTGGAAGAAGAAGTAGCTGCTGCTGACCGTCCGGAATACATCAGTAAATTTGTTGACGTAATCAACGCACAAAAAGGGAACAGCCTTCCTGTTTCTACTTTCGTAGGATACGAAGACGGAACTTTCGAACAAGGTACTTCTGCTTACGAAAAGCGTGGTATTGCTGTTAACGTTCCTGAATGGCAGGATCAAAATTGTATTCAGTGTAACCAATGTGCTTATGTTTGTCCTCACGCTGCTATCCGTCCATTCTTACTAACTGAAGAAGAATTGGCCAATGCACCGGAAGGAACAGCCGTACGTATTGCTACCCCAACAAAACAGTTCCCTGGCCTGCATTTCCGCATTCAGGTGGCAACGCTTGACTGTACTGGTTGTGGTAACTGTGCTGATATTTGTCCTTCAAAAGAGAAATCGCTTATTATGAAGCCTCTTGGTTCACAGGAAGCTGAAATTGAGCGCTGGAACTACCTGGACAAAAACGTTACTTACAAAGAAACAATAGTTGACAAATACAAGTCTGTGAAAAACTCACAGTTTGCCCAGCCACTGTTCGAGTTCTCCGGAGCTTGTGCTGGCTGTGGTGAAACCCCATATGTGAAGTTGATCACTCAATTATATGGTGAGCGCATGATGATTGCGAACGCTACAGGTTGTTCTTCAATCTATGGCGGTTCTGCACCTGCTACCCCTTACTGCAAGCATAAAGAAAGCGGACAAGGTCCTGCATGGGCTAACTCATTGTTCGAAGACAATGCTGAATATGGTTTTGGTATGGCAGAAGGTGTTAGCGCACAACGCGACCGTATTGAAATGATCATGAAAGCTGAATTGGCCAACGGAATCAGCGCTGATGAAAAAGAAGCATTCACTGCCTGGATTGAAGCTAAAAACGATGCTGAAGGCTCCAAAGCTGCTTCTGCGAAAGTATTGGAAGTTATTGAAGGAAAAGACGCTCAATATGCGAAAGACATCATGGGATTGAAACAATACCTGATCAAGAAATCAATCTGGGTATTCGGTGGTGACGGATGGGCATATGACATCGGGTTCGGTGGCCTTGACCATGTACTGGCAACCGGAGAAGATGTAAACGTACTGGTAATGGATACCGAGGTTTACTCAAACACTGGAGGGCAGGCTTCAAAAGCTACTCCTGTTGGAGCTGTTGCTAAATTTGCTGCTTCCGGCAAGAAAATCCGCAAAAAAGACCTGGGTGTTATTGCTATGTCTTACGGATATGTTTACGTAGCTCAAGTTGCAATGGGCGCCAACCAGGCTCAATACCTGAAAGCTCTTCGCGAAGCTGAAGCGTTCCCTGGCCCATCTCTGATCATTGCTTATTCTCCATGTATCAACCACGGTTTACGTGCCAGTATGGGTGCTACCCAAACCGAGGAGAAAAAAGCTGTTGAGGCAGGATACTGGTCATTGTACCGTTACAACCCGGCGTTGGAAGATGAAGGTAAAAACCCATTTATCCTTGATTCCAAAGATCCTGACTGGAGCAAATTCCAGGACTTCCTTAACGGTGAGGTCCGTTATACTTCGCTTAAGAAAGCATTCCCTGAGGAAGCTGCAGTACTATTCGCGGCTGCTGAAGATAACGCTAAATGGCGTCATGCTTCTTACAAGCGTTATGCTGCAATGGATTTTAACCCTGTTGCCGCTGAATAAGCCCACTGAAAAAAACCATTTCTATATATTCAAAAGCCACTGTTCCCCGGAATAGTGGTTTTTTTCTTTCCCCCACCCTAAAAACGAAGTTAACCACACGAAAAACCGATCAATGGCTTTATGGATAAAAAAAGGGATAAATTCCTGTACCTTAACTTAAACCTTCTGATGCCGTGGTTTGAATCCCCCAATGACAGTCCCGGAAAAAAGAGAATCCCTAAAATTGGATTAATTATATAAAATTGCTAACTTATAAATCAAAATTTTAAATGAACGAATGCCCCATTCCCGAAAAATAAACTACCACGCCCAAAGGACGTGGCTTTAATTTCCAGATTCCCCTAAAAGGGGGAAATATTAACGCTGGTTCCTTTTGCGTTCTTCTTTTTCCTGAT
>JANQII010000202.1 GCA_028282195.1 Prolixibacteraceae bacterium | reverse complement strand
ATTATGCGGAGAGAGGGGGATTCGAACCCCCGGTACCCCTTGCGAAGTACGCCAGTTTAGCAAACTGGTGGTTTCAGCCACTCACCCACCTCTCCTAATATTTTCAGAGTTATTATGGTTGACAAAGTTAGCCAATCTAGCATCCGGCAGCTGCCGGATCGACACTAGCCACTTTGAATTCTTGTGGCTAAATAATCATCTCCTAAATACTGTCAAATGAACGTTGGAGCATTAACTTTATCAGCTCCTCTGAATGTGCGTGCAAATATAGAACTAGTTTTCGCTTTCACAAAATAATTTTTGTAAAAAATACGGGTTTTGTACTGAATATTTCCAAGTAACAGATTATCGGGGGAATAAGGTGGAGAAAGGCTTTTCAGTGCCATTTTTACGAAGAATTTTCAATAAGGTTTTCACACAATTCACTTAAGGCTTTCAATCTTACTATAAATCAGACAGATATTTCTAAAATGTTTTAAAAACATTGATTTTACTTGGAAGGTAGACCGATTGCATCTATATTTGGTCTTAGAAAACGTTCTTTAACAAAGATATTGTCCGCATTAATTCATATTTGGCAAATTCAACAGTTTATAATAAACCGAGAAAGCTTTTGGATTGTAAAGACAGGCCTTGTAGTCCCGAGTACTCGGGGTGAGTAGTTTACTACCGGTGGAAGTCTGACCGATTCGGCACTCAAATCCTGTAAATCAGGGATTTTGCACAAACGAATTAGTGCGGATTTTTTTTGTCCCCGTTAATTGCCCCTGGCTAACCAGAAAAATGATCATCAATACCGCGATAAAAGAACTTATTCGTCCAATATAATCACCATATTTCACATAGAATGTCAACTTTTCGTTGGTGTAAACTTTATCCTTTATGACTGTTTTCTCCCACCATTGTGTTTTCTGAAGATACTCTCCACGTTGATTTATTATTGCTGAAATACCGGTATTGGCAGAACGAACTATACTTCTTCGGGTTTCAATAGCACGAAGCCTGGCATATGAAAGATGCTGTTTGTAACCAGGTGTTTCCTTCCACCATCCATCATTGGTAATTATAAAAATCAAATCTGCTCCCTTTTGTATATATTTTGTCAGATAAGCTCCAAAAACCGATTCATAGCAAATTACAGGTGCTACCTGAACATCATTATTCCCTAAAAAAACAGAAGGTTCATCCTGTTTACCTAAACTTCCGGTAGTACCTCCCAAATCAATTATGAAGCCTTCAATAAAAGTAAAATATTTACTAAAAGGCATTTTCTCAACACCGCTAACCAATATGCTTTTATGGTATAATTGAATTTTTCCTGTCTTATCAATTTGAAGTGCCGAGTTATAAATATCATAATATAATCCCCTATCTTCAAATTCCCTTACGGTACTTGATAATTCTTCTCCGGGATGATACATTTTTTTGGTAGTTGCCCCAGCTACTATTTGAAGATTTGGGTATCGGTTTATCAAACCATAAAAAGGCAATATGTATCGATGGTAGTTTAACTGATTATCCTGCCAAAGAGGATGTATGGAAGTTTCGGGTGCAACTACATAATCTGTAGAACCGGTTACCAAAGAATCTGCTAAAAGGATTAATCGATTAATTTGTTCCCCAGGAGATAATGAACCAAACTTCTCGATATAAGGATCAATATTGGGCTGTAAAACAACGACTTCAATCGGCTTACCTTCTTCTTTATAAGTTGAATAAATCCATATTGAAAAAGAGATTGGCAATAATATAATAAGAGCAATAGAAATTGTTTTTTTTACCAAAATCCTTCCTTCGTTAAAAAAGAATCTATAAAGATCAAAAATCAATAAATTGATTACGAACACCCAAAGTGAACCTCCTAAAACCCCTGTATATTCATACCACTGAATTAGTTTAACCTGATCCGCAAACCCATTTCCCAGGGTCAGCCATGGCCATTCAATATCCCAATAATGATGGGCAAACTCAAAAGCCAGCCAAACCGAGACTAATGCTAATCCCGAGATCCGTGATTTGTAGTTTCTTCTGAATAAATGAAATAACCACCAGACTGTGGCCATAAAACATGCATTCAGAAAAACCACCAGGATCATCCCGACCAATGTCGCATGTACAATCCACCAACATGTAAGTGCATTCCACCCTACAAAAGCCAGATAAGCATAGCCCCAAAAAACAATTGATTTGTTTTTATCTTTCTGCTGAATAAGCTGATCTTCCAGAATCAACAATGGAAGGAAAGCAATAAACAATATCCAGCCAGGCAAGATAGCTAACCAGGGCAGGCTTAAAAGTAACGAACTAAATAAAGCTAAAAAGAGAAGCTGATACCGTTTCATTAATCAGAAGTTACATTCTGAGCAAAGATAACCGGTTCTTCTTTTTTATTGCGGTCAAAAATAAAATCAATTTTACCAAGCATCATTCCGCCCCACCCGGCCTGATTAACCAATATACGCTTACCATCAGCATTTTTAAGCTCAACAGGCTTATCCAAAAAAGTATGGGTGTGACCACCGATAATTAAATTGGTGAAATGTGTCTTTGAGGCAAGTGCTTTATCTGATATCTGATTGCCTTTATAACTGAAACCTAAATGCGAAAGACAGATTATAAGATCACATTTTTTTTCATTTTTAAGGAATGATTCTTTTTCCAAAGCGGTTTTAACAGGATCATTATAAATAGTCCCCTCATAGTTTTTAGGATTAACCAATCCTTCAAGCTCAATTCCAAGCCCATAAACGCCAATCTTAACCCCACCCTTCCTGAAAATTATATGATCTGGGAATTTACTATAAAGAAGAGTTTGAGAAAAATCGTAATTACTGCAAACAAAAGGAAAGTTTGCATGATAAATTGGATCGAGAAGACCTTTTATGCCATTATCAAACTCATGGTTACCAATGGTAGATGCATCATACCCTATAGCCGACATAACCTTTAAAATAAGTTCACCCTTGTAGTAATTGAAGTAAGGAGTACCCTGAAACATATCACCAGCATCAAAAAGCAAGGTATTTGGATTTTCATCTTTAATTCGCTTCACCAAACCGGACAACCGGGCCATTCCTCCCCTACCTTTGTAATATTTGTGCTCCCTGGGGAAAGGTTCAATATGACAATGAATATCATTTGTATGAAGAACACTTATTCGTACAAGGTCTTCTACGGCCAGCAATTCTTCTGGAATATGAAACAAAGACAACCCGGCAGTTGAAGCAATAAACTTCTTTAAAAACCTTCTTCTACTATTTTGCATAATAAATCCTCCCATCTTCCTGTGAACTAATTTTGACCCCATTTTGATAACTCTGTTCCATGCTTGAAATTATCAGATCTCTTATTTTTAGTCCGGTTTTTATATATTTCTTTTTATTATTGAAAGCCTCCATACCACCCCCTCCTGAAGCAACATAATCATTTGTTACCAAAAAGTAGCTTTGATTTTCAACGGTCTTTTTACCATTAACTTCAAAAAGAGCAACTTTTCCTTCTTTAATCCCAAGGGTAATTCCGGCAACGCCATCACCTCCTCTATCGGCAACTTCATCGGCAAATAAATGTAAATCGCTGCCTGCTAATTCTACAATAACCAACTCGTTTTCAAAAGGCATTAATTCAAAAATATTCCCAACGGTTACCTCCCCTTCTGGTAATGAAGAACGAATCCCACCATAGTTTACATAGGCTATTTGAGGTTTAAAACCCAGGTTCTGCTTTCGGCAATAATCCGCTCCTTCTTTTAATAACAAATCAGAAAGATAATTCGTCAGGCTGCTCTCAGGTTTTTTCTTAAACATAGCATCGGTAGTAATTGATATTACTCTTGACATGTCTTCATCCAATTCTGATTTATAGGGACCAACCAAACGTATAATTGATGAATCGGGAAGATAACCGGAAGGGTTGTTTGAAATATTTTCACTCTGAACACTATTTATAACCAATTGGGAATTACAGGATATAAGTAATGCGAGTGAAAAAAAGATTATAAATGATTTCCTCATCTTTTTTATTTTTCAATATAATGAAATAGTTTTATTCCAGTTTTAATCTTAAATCAAATAATTTTAAACAATAAAATAACGTTTTCGTTCTTATAAAAACAGGTTTTGATACATGGATCAGTTAAAGCTAGCGATTTTAAAACGCCATTTCAATATATTTATCATATTCACTCTTTTTTTAGCCGGACAAACGGTCTTTGCCCAGAACTACCAAACTACTAAAGCTTTAAAAGGTGAAGGAATCTACAGCCTTTTGAAAAGACATGGACTTTCCCCTTCTGAACATTTAAATGCATTTATTGAGTTAAATAAGTCAAACCTGGGCAAAAACAATTCACTTTATTCCGGCAGAACATACAAACTCCCCATAGCAATCAACTCAGGTTCTGTAGCTAAAGGTAATGGAAGCACTACCGTTTATTCAATTTTTGGTGAAAAGTACAAGCGGGTTTCTAAAGTTGACAACCAGCTTGCAGGTGCGGTTTTTTATTTGGTTAGCGGGCATGGCGGTCCTGACCCGGGCGCAGTTGGCAAATATGGTAGTCATACTTTATGCGAAGATGAATATGCGTATGATGTAACACTACGACTTGCAAGAAAGTTAATTGAGCATGGGGCATTGGTGTACATGATTATTCGTGACAATAATGATGGAATCAGGGATGAAAGTTTTTTAAAACCGGATAAAGATGAAAGATGCTACCCTAACCTTGTTATTCCAAGAGGACAAACCAGCAGGCTAAGACAGCGAAAAAATGCTGTAAACAAACTGTATATTCAACACAAAGGAAAACATCAAAGATTAATTATAACCCATGTTGATTCACGTAGTAAACGGCAAAATATTGATGTTTTCTTTTACTACGATAAGCGTAGTAAAACCGGAAAGAAAATGGCTTTGAACCTGCAAAATACATTTAAGGCAAAATACAATCAACATCAACCTAATCGTGGTTATCATGGAACAGTTTCTGCCCGGAATTTATATGTACTCAAATATTCTTATCCCCCGGCTGTTTTTATTGAACTGGGTAACATCAATCACCAGCGTGACCAGCAACGTTTCATCAAAAAAAACAACAGGCAAGCACTTGCAAACTGGATGGCCGATGCAATGATTAAAGATTTTAAAAACAATAAATAATGGAACTTCCACGGGGAAAATCACTACTGTTATTTGATGGTTATTGTCATTTATGTAGCAATACTGTTCGATTTATTCTTCGGTTTGATAGAAGAAAAAAGTTTCTTTTCAGCCCTTTAAGCAGTTCGGTTGGGATTTATTGGCGAGAAAAGCTTTCTATTCCTGAAGGGTTAGACTCAATCATAGTGATTGACAATGGAAGCTATTATTCAAAATCAGATGCTTCACTTAAAATAGCAAAAAAGTTAGGTGGAATTTTCCACGTCGCGCAAGTGTTTTATGGACTGCCTAAGAAGTATCGTGATCAGGTTTATGATTGGTTAGCAAAAAACAGGTATCGTTGGTTTGGAAAGTATAACTCCTGTATGATCCCTAAACCTGAGTTTAAAGATCGGTTTATTTAATATTTCCAGGGCATAAGCAAGATTGTCTCAAATTTGTGTCTTACGTAAAAAATAAATAATTTTATACGTAAAGCAAATGTGATGGACAAAAAATTAACATTAAGCCTAAATCAAGACATTATAGAAAATGCAAAAATTTATGCCAAATCTAATAATATCAGCCTATCGAAACTGGTAGAATCATATTTGGCTACCTTGACAGATAGAACCAAGGAAAAACCTGAAATTACTCACTTGGTAAAAAGTTTGAGCGGTGTAATTGATTTACCATCGGACTTTGACGAAAAAGAAGCCTATTCCGAATATTTAATAGAAAAGTATAAATGAATAGGATTTTAATAGACACGAACATTGTAATCGACCTTTTGGCAAAACGAAAAGATTTTTACAATGAAGCAGCAAAACTTTTTTCCCTTTCAGACAAGAAAGAGCTTAAACTGGCAATTTCCTCATTGACATTTGCCAATACCAATTATGTTCTATCCAAACGAAAATCGGCAAAGGAGGCGAAAGAAATATTGAGAAAGTTCAAAGTATTGGTCGAAATTATAAACCTGGACAATAAAATAATAGAACTTGCATTGAGTAATGACGATTTTTCAGATTTTGAAAACGGGCTTCAATATTATTCCGCATTGGAAAATAGAATTGATATCATCCTGACCAGGAACAAAAAAGACTTCAAAAACTCAAAAATACTAGTATTGACCGCAAAAGAATATTTGGCTACGGAATAAAATGCCAGTAGCTAACATGATAAACCAAATTAAGTGAAACGATATAATACAAATATAGCTTTAATCGGGCATCGAGCCCAAACGTACTCCAATCCCGAGTGCGTGGGACTAAAAATTTAGTACCTGTTCTCTAACTCCCGAAGTGTAAAAAGGGAATACATTTAGTTCAGCATTAAAGCTCAAAATCCCCTTTTTCATATTTAAGATAGCGTGCAGAAAGATGAGCAATAAAGCTGCTTATATGGCTCATTCCTTGTTTGGTTTCAGAAGTAATTTCCTTCTTTTTAAGCCCTAACAGCATGATGGTATAAAGCGATTGCAGTGCTATATGAACATCATTTTCTTCATTCAGATTACTTTTTTCACGAAACTCATCAAGCACCGGTTTAGCAAACTGAAAGAGTTGTTGATACCTCGGGTCTTTCGGACTTTGCAGCAAAAGGAGATGAAACTGAAAAAGATCGTTAACTTGATTTTGAAGAAATTGAAGATGCCCTTTAGAGGTAATTTGTTCTTTCTGCATCATCAGTATTAAGTTCTTATACCAGTCATAAATCTCAAGCTTCAAATCGTCATCGGCCTGAAACCTGGCAACCAACTTACTACTAACTTCTTCTAAATCGAAATTAAGGGCACGAAGAATATCCTCTAACTGCCACATGTAAAGGATATATTCAGCAATATTCGTTCTTTTTTTCTCTTTTGCGATTAGCATAACTATTCATTTTCAAAGAAAGTATCCAGGTCCCGTCTATCTTTCTTGGTTGGTCTTCCAGTCCCCCTATCACGCTGAAACCACCCCATATTTTTTTGTATTTCAAGAACTTCCAATTCCGAAGCAGGAGTTATATCCTCCATAAAGCCGGGAACTAATTTTGCCCCCATCCTCTTTTCTGCAAGCTTAAGGACTTTAAAAGAGTAAGTAACAGGCTGTTTTTTTACTTTAACAATGTCTCCTTCTTTTAAAACCCGGGAAGGTTTTACAGGAAGATTATCGATTAACACCCTACCTTTTTTACATGCATCAGTAGCTATGCTTCGTGTTTTAAATACACGAACAGCCCACAACCATTTATCTACTCTAACCTGTTGCTCCATTACGATGATCGTTTGTTAAACTGGTTCATAGTCCTGGAAATACCGATAGTAGAAAAACCCTTTATAATCTCAATACAAGTATCAATTTTCAAAGGTAAGTCTAAAACTTCATCTTTATCCCATTCATCCAAAACATAGTCACTCTGCTGTCCTCTTCTAAAATCGTCGCCAATTCCAAAACGAAGGCGGGCATAATCGCTTCTTCCAAAGGTATCCTGTATATTTTGAAGCCCGTTGTGGCCGGCACTACCACCTTTAGCACGCAGCCTTAGCGTTCCAAATGGCAAGGCTAAGTCATCTGTTAATACCAAAAGGTTTTCAAAAGGGACCTTTTCTTTTTGAAGCCAATAATTAACAGCCCTTCCACTCAAATTCATAAACGTGGTAGGCTTAAGTAATATAAGTGTACGAGACTTAAACTTATAATCTGCAACAAACCCATAACGCTTGTCGCTAAAAGCAATATTGGACGCATCTGCCAGAGCGTCCAATATTTTAAACCCGATGTTATGCCGGGTGTTTTCGTATTCTTTACCCGGATTTCCTAATCCAGTTATCAGATATTTCAAAACTGTAATTTTTATTATTCAGTTGCTTCCGCTTCACCTTCAGTAGCAGGGGCAGCTTCAGCTTCAGTTCCCTCTTCAGCTATTTCATCACCAGCAGCAGCCTTGGCAGCCCTGGTAATTACAATCGATACAACAGGAACAGATTTTGAGTTCAGGAATTCCAATTTATCAGATTCCAATTCACCAACTTTAAAACTTTGTCCAAGTTCCAGATCATCAATTTTAATTTCGATGTTATCTGGCAAGTCTTTAGCTAAAGCTTTAACTTTCAAACGACGTAGGTTTACTTTCAGTTTACCACCAGAACGCATACCTATCGCATATCCGCTTACTTTAATTGGCACTTCAATTTTTACAGGCTTATCTTCTTCTATTTTCAGGAAGTCAATGTGTAAAATTTGTTCTTTTACCGGGTGAAATTGAATGTCTTGTATGATAGCCTTATAAATAGTTCCATCAACATCAAGATCGATTAGATAAACGTTAGGAGTATAAACTACCTTACGGAAAGCACCTTCTTCAGCACAAAAATGGATTGGCTCTTCACCACCATATAATACGCATGGTACTTTACTTTCACTACGAAGTTTCTTCGCATCTTTTTTTCCTACTGCTTCGCGAGCAGCGCCTTTAATAGCAAATGATTTCATTATTGAAATTTTTAATTTATTAATTATGGTACTCAGTCCTCCCTTTTGGCAACAAACACGTTACGTTATCAGGGCAAACAGCATACATAACTGCCGTTGTGGAAAAAGCGGTGCAAAGTTAAAAATTTTTAATGACTATCCAATATTTTTCAACAAAGCTTAACTCTATTGATTATTAGATGCTTAAACACAAACTCTTCATTCACTTCTTAATGAGATTTTTTTATCCTAATAATCAAAGAATAAGGAACTGATCGATTCGTTTTTGTATACTCTCTTAATTGCCTCACCAAATGCCTCAGCAACAGAAATATATTTAATTTTGGTCGATTCTTTCTTTGGTGGAATTGAATTCGTAAAATATACTTCTTCCAAAGCCGAATCTTCAATTCTTTCGTAAGCAGGACCGGAAAGTAATCCGTGGGCAGCAAACGCCCGAACAGAATTAGCTCCTTCTTTAATCATCAAACCGGCAGCTTTGGCTATAGTGCCAGCGGTATCAATCAGGTCATCAACAAGAATAACATCCTTATCATAAACATCACCAATCAAGGTCATATTATCAACTACATTTGCTTTGGCCCGTGATTTATGGCAAATTACCATATCGGTCCCTAACATTTTAGCATAGGTATTCGCACGCTTGGTACCTCCTACATCAGGCGATGCAATTACAATATCACGTAATCCCATATTTTGAATGAATGGTATAAACATCGCAGATGCAAAAAGGTGGTCAACAGGAACATCAAAGAAACCTTGAATCTGATCAGCATGTAAGTCCATCGTGATCAGACGATCAATTCCTGCAGCAGAAAGAAGATCTGCTATTAATTTTGCTCCAATCGAAACACGAGGTTTGTCTTTTCTGTCCTGGCGCGCATAGCCAAAGTACGGTATACATGCAATGATTTTATAAGCAGAAGCACGTTTAGCAGCATCAATCATTAATAAAAGCTCCAGCAAATTATCTGCTGAAGGGAAAGTTGACTGGACAATAAAAACATGAGATCCGCGGATTGTTTCTTCGTAACATGGCTCAAACTCGCCGTCTGCAAACACAGGGCAGGAAGATTTTCCAAGTTCGACACCAATGCTATTACAAATCTCGTCTGTTAAATACTTTGTTGCAGTTCCTGTGAAAATCTTTAAAGGACCCCTTTTAGCCATCTTGTTGATTTTAAATTTTACGCGTTCGAATTCGCGCGCAAAGGTAAAAAATTCTTTAAGATATCTTTAAAAAATAAGTTTCAAGTTATTCATTTTTGAAAAAACAGTCAAGAGATAATTTCCCGGAAAAAACAGCATTAAAATAAAGTGTACACGTTATCACACTTCCAGCCATTTTTGTATTTTATCAAGCTTATCTTTCAATGGCAAATATCCATCGAGCCAATGAATATTCGTTCCTTGTTTTTCCATTCGCCTAAACCAGGTCATTTGCCGTTTGGCAAATTGATGAATCGCAGTTTCAAGCTTTCCAAACATCTCATCAAAACTTATTTCCCCAACCAAATGCTGCGTTAGAAATTTGTACTCCAAACCATAGTAAGTAAGCTGTTCCTGAGTAAGTCCTTTATCCAGCAACGCCTGCACTTCATCCAGCATGCCATCATCTAACCGCTGCTTAAGCCGTTCCGTAATTCTTTTTCTACGACTAAGCCTGTCATATTTTACACCAACTACCAAACTGTTTATTTTAGGCACTTCAGTATCAGTATCCGGGTGTTCTTTCAGATACTCTTCTATTTCAATAGCCCGTAAAGCTCGTTTTTTATTTTCAATATCGGTGATGTTATGCAATTCTGATTTGTAACTTCTTAGTATTTTCTCAAGTTCTTCAATAGATTTATTCTCTAATCGTTGTCTTAAATCATCATTCTTTGGAACCTGAATTAGTTTGTAATTCTTTAGAATTGCTTCCAGGTAAAGGCCGCTTCCACCACAAAGAACCGGGAACTTACCCCTGGCAATGATGTCATCGTAAACTTTTAGAAAATCATTTTGATATTCGAAAACATTGTATTCATATCCCGCATCTACAATATCAATTAAATGATATGGGACTTCTTCTCCATCAATTATATAATCTTCGTAATCTTTTCCTGTTCCAAGATCCATTTCCCTGTAAACCTGTCGTGAGTCTCCAGAAATAACTTCTCCGTTTAATCGTTTTGCGGCATGAGCAGCAACAATTGTTTTCCCGGAAGCAGTTGGTCCCAATAGGGTAAGAAGCTGATATGTTTTGTCTTTCATTAGACTTGTTTTTGCTGTTTCCAATTTTGCAGCGTATTTTGATCCTGCTATGCAAAATAATGTATTTTTGTAACGCAAAACCAGAAATCATGGATTTTAAACAAGAATATACACGGTTACTGAATGAAAGCTGGCAACTGATCGTTGAACCCAAAAAGTTCTGGATTTCAAAAAAAGAAAAAACGGAAGACTTTGATGTTTTCAAAGGATATTACATTCCTTTTGTAGTTTTGGTTGGAATTGCCATTTTCCTGGGGGAATTAATAAGCAGTTCTGAATTTTTGTTTTCCTACGCTTTTGTAAAATCGCTTAGGGAAGTTGCTGTTTATATTCTTCAGTTTTACGGAGCAGTATACGTTACCAATGAATTGATATCTGGTTTTAAAGGGCAAAAAAATAAAGAAATGGTAAAGCAAATCGTTGCTTATTCGCTATCTCCATTTATAGTTGCTTCAATTATTACTGGCTTACTACCTGGTCTTTATGTCTTAAGTATCATGGGACTATATGGAATTTTTCTTTTCGCTTTAGGTATACAACAATGCATTGAATTACCTGAAGAGTATAAGGTTCGCTATATCCTGATTACCATTCTTGTGAATTTTCTTATTTTCGCGTTGCTAAATTTAGTCAGCTGGAAATTGTTACAGTTCTTTTACGCATATGGCGCATAAATCTACAAATATCAACATCAGGAATAAGAAGGCTTTTTTCGAATATGAAATCCTTGAACGTTTTGTAGCGGGAATTCAACTGGTGGGCACTGAAATAAAATCTATCCGCAACGGGAAAGCCAGTATTGTTGATGCCTATTGCCGCTTTGTTCAAAATGAGCTGTACGTTGTAAATATGAATATTTCTGAATATGATTTTGGAAATATCAACAACCATGAAGCACGTCGCGACCGTAAACTTCTGCTTCAAAAAAAGGAATTACAAAAGCTGGAGAAAAAAATTAAAGAAAGTGGTTTGGCCATTATTCCCCTAAAAATGTTTATTACTGATAAAGGTTTTTGCAAAGTAGAGATTGGCCTTGGAAAAGGGAAACGATCTTACGACAAGCGCGAAAGCTTAAAACAAAAAGATGCCAAACGAGATATTGATCGTGCTATGAAATTTTAATTTTCGGGCAACAAATTCTTTACTATTCCTTTCCCCCAACATAATATTCTTCGTAAAAAATAACCAATAAATCATCTTTTACTCTTGATTTCAGCTACTTGAATGTTGTAACTTGTATATGCAAATCAAAATAAGCTACAATGAAATCAAAATTGCTGTTTACTACAATTCTAATTCTTGCTCTGGCTATAGCGCAACCCGTATCTGCTCAGCGCTTTTTAGATAAATTGGGTAAGAAGTTAAAAAATAAAGTTGAAGAAGTTGAAAAGAAAGTCGAGAAGAAGGTTGATGATAAAGTAGACGAGAAGGTAGATGAAAAAGTTGACAACACCTTAGACAAAGCTTTTGAAGATGATGATAATCCCAGTAAAAAGTCCCAGGAAGCCCGCGACCAGGAACGTTTACATAAAATTATGGAAGGCATCGGGATGTCTGGCGAACCTGTTCCTATTGCTGACGAATATTTATTTGACACTAAAATCCAGATGCACATTGAATCTTATAAAGGCAATGGCGATCTTGACAATGAAGGAGATTTCATTACCTATATCAATCCAGGAAATAAAAACTTCGCCTATGAATTTATCTCCGGTGATTTTGGAAAAAAAGGAAAAGGAACATTCATTATGGATTTTAAAAACAAGACCATGATTATCCTTTCTGATGATAAAGGCAAAAAAACCGGAATTGTTTACGGAATGGATTTGAACCTTGATCAAAGCTGGGATGAAGCATATAAGAACCTGGATGAAGAGGATGTGAAGAACATCAATATGAATCCTTATTTGAAGAAAACAGGGCGAACAAAGTCTATTTCAGGCTACAAATGCACAGAGTACAAATATGACAACCCGGAAGAAAACGTTGAATCAAGTTTTTGGGTTAGTAAAGATGCCGATTTTAAAACCCGTGATTACATGAGTGCTATTTTCAAATCTGCAGCTTACTCGCGTGGTATGCCATGGGGATTTATTATGGAATCTGAAGCAATTAATACAGAAACCAAAGAACGATCAATTATGAAGGTTACCGAGCTGGACGATAGTGCAAACAAAGAATTTGATCTTGGAACTTACCAGGTTACAAACCTTGGCTCAATGAAAATCCCGGATATGCCTGAAGAATAATAATCCCGACCATACAACAAACAACCTTACTCAATATTGAAAAAGCTGTTCCCATAATGGAGGACAGCTTTTTTGTGAAATCTTTAGGCTTTCGGACAAGTATTTTTTCACATCATTTGTGGCTTTTGAATTGCTTTCCGTTAATACTAATGACAGCGTTTCAGGTAAGAGTTGATTGTTGAATTTATTTTACCCGATGTAATATATGCCTTTCTTTCATTCCCCAAAAAGAAAATGTTGCACGCAATTTATCTGCTGATAACAAATTTAGCTTTGTGTGGATAATTTCCTTAACCCCCTCTTCTTCATAAATGAAATCCCCTTTCCAAGAATTATTTTTGCGGGTCATTTTTTTAAAATAGACATACTCTTGCAGATGATTTAGAATTTCTTCCCCGGTAAGTTCATCCAAAGATGTAACCCAATTTTCCTTTTGTAACTCAGTTTCCAATTGAAAATGTTCAGTTTTACTTTTAAAATCATAAATCAGTCCATAAATTTTGTTTTCGTATTCAAAGAAGTAGTACTTGCTGATCTCTTTACCATCTTTGAGTTCCCAACGTCCAGCTAATGTATCCTGAGCATTTGATTGGAGAACAAAAAGTGCAAATATTGAAACGATAATATTTCTGTATAATTCCATGATGTTATATTTTAAATTGATTATTAGTTTGTTGTAAAATGCTATAATATTTTAAGTAAAGAAATTACCGCAATATCAATCCCGATTATCCCGGTAATAATAATTACCCATGTCCACCAACTAAGGTGTATGTTTTTTGCAATACGCATTTCTGCAAGGATCCAGGCGGTAATATAGAGTATCCATATCCAAACTTGTTCAACGTGTTTAATCATCAGGAAAATCATCCCGATTAAAAAAACAAGCATTACCAATGTGAATTTTATCCAGTCTTTTGTCCTTGCCTTCATGATTCAGCTTATTTGATGAATATATTTAAGCCTACTTTGAAAAAGCGATTGTTCAGTTTCCAGATGGAGTCTGATGTTATACCCTTACCGATTAATTGATATTTCTCTTTTCCCCCGCTGTTAAAAATATCGGTAACACTTGCAGAAAGGGTTGCAAGACCTTGAAGCATGGAGTATTCATAACCAATATTTACTTGAGAATAAGCATTGCGGGAGTAATTCGCATTTATATTTTTCCCGTAATAAAATCCCTGAAGTTGTAATATGTGCTTGCTATTAATTTTGAATGTATTGCTAATAGATGCATTCCATGAACTTCCGGTTTTGTTGTATGGAGTTGCAATATCTTTAGGCTTTGCAAATTTATTTAATATCACTATTCCAGCCGGGGAAAAATGCCACCATTTAAATGGTTTAATTTTGCTGTTAATCTCCAAACCAACACTTTTTTTCTTTGAATAATTAGCGTATGAACTTAAAATGACACCATCATCTTTTAGTGTTGAAAATTGCTGGATTACGTCATTTGTAATTGATGCAAAAAGTGTTGAATTTATTCTTATCCCACCCTCAGAGTAGGTGTGTCCAAGCTCCAACTTATCGATAAATTCAGGGTTCAGGTTTGGATTTCCCTGTTCCAGATGATATGGATTTGAATAGTCAATATTTGGATCGAGTTCCTCATAAGAAGGCCGGCGCAGGCTACGGGCATAGGACAGGTTTAAACTTTGATAGATAGTATTATTGCTTAAATCATATTGCAATTTAAGATTTGGGAAAAATGAAGTATACTTCTGGTCAGCTGGATCTTTGCCTTCTTCCTTTGTTTTACTAAAATAATATTCACCACGGGCTCCTATACTGGCTGAAAAATTTCCGAATTGATGTTCATAAATTGCATATATGGCATGACGGTGTTGATTAAATGTATAATCCAGCGTATTCATTTCGCCGAGTTCAACATTTTGTTTGGCATCGAACCAGATGGCATCATTGAAAATTCCTGTTTCCAAAGAACCATTTTCCCCTATAGGTTGTGAATAATCTACTGTTAGTTCTAAGGTATTAAAAATGCCCTTTTCATTTATTCTGGATGTAGTTTCTATTTGGTTTTCATCAGTCTTATTAATCGTTCTGTTACTATTGGTTCCTCCTTTCGTGAAGTGGGTTTTTATATCCAGTTTATTTCTCTTTTCGTTTTCAAACGCATAATTTAATGCCAGATCAGTAAAGTTTATTTTCTCTTTTGTAGAATTTAAACTGGAAAGAATGCTGCTGCTTTCGTTTAAAAAAGTTGTCTTATTTGTTGAGGAATATCTCCAGTCATCTTTATAGTCATTGTGCATTAGCTCCAGGTTCAGTTTGCTGTTTTCATTGATGTCATAATCCAACCCTCCAATAAGCAAGTGACCTTTGTCAATATAATTACCCTTGCCTTTATTCATAAGTGATTTAATTAACTCATCAGGATTGTTATACCGGTTCTGATCTTCATTGTCGAACAGATACTTTTCCTGATAGTATGAATAGTTTAGGTAAGTGTTCAATTTATCTTTTGCATAATTCATTGACACACCGGCATTTCCTCTAAAGGGAGTGGTTCCACCTTCTAAATTAATGGCAATATTAAAGCCATCCATGGTGCTTTTCTTTGTAATTACATTGATTGCACCACCTGCTGTTTCAGGATCATCTTTTGCAGTAGCATTCGTAATTACCTCAATTCGTTCTATAGATGATGCAGGTAATTGCTTAAGTAATGTTTGAGGATCCATTCCATAAGGTGGTTGTTTCCCATTAATGAGAATTTTAATATTACTATTTCCCCGAATAGTTAAATCCCCTCTTGGGGTTACTTCAACCGAAGGCAATGCTTTCATAACCGCCAGTATATTCCCACCCCTTGATGAAATGTCTTGTCCAACGTTAAGGATTTGTTTACCTGGCTTTTGTTCTATGTAGCTACGTTCAGCAGTAACTTGTACTTCTGCAAGTTGTAGCTTTTTAGCCGCGAGGCTGATTTCTCCTAAATCAATATTTCCTTTTACACTTAATTTGTCTATGGCATATTCTGCATAACCAATAGTTGAAATCATTAATTGATAATCACCTTCATCTACTTGTATAATGAATTTCCCATCACTATCAGAAGTTCCCCCTGTAATAATTTCTTCTCCGGTATTGTTGTAGATCACTACATTTGCAAAGGGGATACCTTCGTTTGTTTCATTGTCGATTAAAAGTCCGTTTATGCTTTGAGCCTGACAGAATAACGTGAAAAGCAATAAGCTTAAAATAATTTGAATTTGTCTCATTTTTGTTTGCATTTAAAATTATGATGCAAACATATTGCGATAAACAAAGTCAGTCGTTCCGAATTATAATTAGGGCCAAAATAGAAATTTGAGCTTATCCTGCTTTATAATACAGGACATTAAAAATTCTGATAATTAGCGCGTTATGAATTTTTCTTTTTGTATTCAGAAGGAGTAACTCCACAAACCTTTTTAAATGCATTGTAGAATGCAGTTTTACTGTTAAAGCCAACTTCATAAGCGATACCCAGTATTGTAAAACTGTTCGCCTTTTCAGAAGTAAGTAATGATTTTGCTTCCTCTACCCGATATTTATTAATGAGGTCCGAAAAGCTGATGCCTTCAATTTCATTAATAACCTGAGAAATGTGATGGATTGATTTCCGACAGGAGTTGGCCAGGTCATTTAAACGATATTCCGGATTAAGATAAGATTTTTCCTTCGTGATGACCGATTGAATAGTATTCCAAATCTCTTCTGATTCTTCTGACTTTAATGATGAAGTGGAGTATTTCTTTGCTTCTTTTGAACTATCTTCTTTAAAATCACCAGATAATGAAAAAAGAGGGAACTTTGATGCAAAAACAGCCACTGCAAAAAATAAAAAGTTGGTGAGCAGAGCTTCAATTTTAACCTGTCTTGTCCATTCCAGTTCATTAATATCTGAAACAATACTGTGCTGAATAAGAGCAATGTATACGATAATACTAAAAATGAGCAGACGTTTTAAACTTGCGAATTTTTTAACTTCACTGTCAGTTAGTTTTAATGCAAATTTAAATCGTCTAATATGAAAGAACGATCCAAGTAGGAAAATCAAATTGATAAAATTTGATAAATACGTATCCAGCCAATAGATGTATAAACCCAGGCTCATATCTTGTTCGTTTTCCCAATCAGCATGTAGTTCAGCATAATATAGCATTGCAGTTCTAGCAAGAGTAAAAACGGTTGTAATTATAAGCCATTTCTTTATTGTTGATTTGTTGCCGGTTAATGCGCTAACAAAAAGGAAAATTAGTACCCCTTTTAAATGGGAAAATACTATAGAAATTCCATAAAATTCGTCAATCCCAATGTTATTAAATCCGAGGTAAGCGTCTATATTCTCAACAATATTGAGTATAACGATTGCAATTAAAAAAGCCTTTGCTTGTTTGTTCTTTACAAATCCATCTCTGTTTGGAATAATGAGAAAAAGGACGAATATTCCTAAGAAAACCCCTATTAGCGGTATGTGGTCTAAAAGAATCATATTTTTTCTCTCTCATACGACATTCCGTAATGCGGAATATTATCCTCCAAATATTCATCTGTAACAACTACAAATCCCAAATTTTCATAAAACTTGCGAAGGTATTTCTGGGCACTGATTTTAATTCTTTTGGCTTGCCACTTTTTTAAAATAAATGCTTTGGCTTCCTCCATCATTTGAATACCCAAACCAGTTCCACGTTCAGACTCAGCAACAATCAATCTTCCGATCGAAAAGTCGGGAAAACGTGTACCAGGTTTCAGTAATCTGGAATATGCCACAATCTTCCCATCTATTTTAACGAACTGATGAAAAGCCACTTTATCCAAACCATCCAGATCATTGTATACACAGTTTTGTTCTACTACAAAAATTTTTGCACGCAACTGTAAAATATCGTAGAGTTCATCAGTTGTAAGTTCTGTGAAATGTTTAAACTCAAAGTTCATCATCAAATAAAATTTGCCAGCTAACAAATTGTTTTAAATAATTTTGGCTCGTAAGAATAGCGCTTACAAATCCCAGATCCAGCATTTTAAATCAAATTTAGGTTTATTATTTCTCAATCATTTTAAACAACTTCCATATTCTCCATTGGAATGATGTTTTCCCCTTTATACCGAAGCAGTAGATTAGCCACCGCCAGCGTATCTTTTTCACAATAACGGATTATCCGGTCCAGGTTATTTTCTTTATAATAAACGCTTGCAACCTGGCTCCCATCAATATCATCTTTAGGGGTAGGAATGTTAAAAGCGGCACAAAGCAAACTTAACGATGTGAAGTTTTTATAATCCCCAAACTTCCAAAGCTGCAGGGTGTCCATTAGCTTGTCTTTAATATCCCACGGTTTCATGCCCGCGATATCCAGAATCCTGGGTAGTCTTAACCCGTTAATTAACGAACGTCGTGCAATATAAGGATAGTCAAACTCTTGACCGTTATGAGCACAAAGACATTTACCCGGGTGAGCAGTGAATTTATTCAGCATATCATTAAACGAAGACAAAAGTTTTTTCTCATTGTCATCGTAAAATGATTTCACCCTGAAAAAGCGTTCCCCCATTTTCTGGGTAACAAAACCAGCAGAAATGCAAATAACCCTTCCAAACTCAGCATAAATCCCGGCTCTTTCGTAAACTTCCGCAGCATCCTGCTCATCGGTTCTGAAATAAGTAGATTTTTTATCCCAAAGTTTTTGGAACCCTTCCGTGTTTTCTTCAAAGGTTGGATGTTGTGGAACGGTTTCTATATCAAGAAACAGAACGTCTTCAATGTTCAGGTTATACAGCATGGTTGGTGAGGTGTTGTTTGATAAATTGAGTTAATACTTCAATGGCTACTTTATTTTCTCCACCCTGAGGAACAATAATGTCAGCAAACCGTTTGGTAGGTTCAATAAACTGAATGTGGCTTGGCCTGACTGTTTCTTCATAACGGGACAAAACCTCCTGGACATCACGGTCCCTCTCTACAATATCACGCTGAATCACCCTCGAAAGACGTAAGTCAGAGTCACAATCTACAAATACTTTTATGTCCATCATTTTCCGCAGCGGAGCATTTGACAGAACCAAAATACCCTCAACAATTACGATGGAAGTTGGCTTTACGGTTTTGGTTTCTTCCAACCGTGTACATGTAACGTAAGAATACTGGGGCTCTTCAATAATCTGTTGGTTTTTAAGTTGTGCAATATGCCTTGTCAATAAACCAAACTCAATTGATTCCGGGTGATCGTAATTGATCTTTTTACGTTCATCAATCGAAATGTGGCTATTGTCTTTGTAATAAGAATCCTGAGAAATAAGGGCAACCTCACCTGGAGGCAACTGCTCAATAATCTTATCTACTACAGTTGTTTTTCCGGCACCTGTACCACCTGCAATACCAATAATGATCATTTTAAGTAATTTTTATCAAATATAAGGAACACTACGGGAATAACCGGTTTGAAGAAAGCTTTTTTATAACTGTTTTTAAAAGGAAGCGAAGAGGATAAAAACTGGATTCCAGATACCGGATACTTGATTTCTTATAACAAAACTGAAAACTGCCACTGAGACTGAAAACTTGATGCTTGAAGTTCAAAGTAGAAACGTATTGCAATCCAAAGGCAGGTTAAGAATTCTTTAAAACAAAATATAGTCATCTGTCATTTTGCTCCTTTCTCTATTTTCCTTTCAAGCTATTTAGTGGAAAGTATTAACTTCGCAACTGAAAAAATTAACTCTAAAAAGTAAAAATCATGATTAATCATGTTGTCCTTTTCAAGTTGAAGGATTATCCGGTGGAAGAAAAGAAAAAAGTATTGGCTGAAGTAAAAGATGCATTGGAAGGCTTAAAAGATAAGATTAAAGAGGTAAAATATATTGAAGTTGGCTTAAACTATGAAGTTGAGGCAAAATCGCACGACATTTGCCTAATCTCGCATTTTGAAAGTATTGCTGACCTGGACGTCTACCGTGTTCATCCAGACCATATGAAAGTTGTTGACCTTATTGGTAAAGTAGCTGAAACCAGAGCAGCCGTTGATTACGAGTTTTAGAGACTGTTTTGATAAAATTAAAGAAACTACTATACTATAAAAACAATGAAGAATTTATATCCTTTAAAATTCAAAGCTCAGTACCTGGATAAAATTTGGGGTGGACAAAAAATCAGGACTGTTCTTGATAAAGATTTTGGAGACCTTCCTAATTGTGGTGAGAGCTGGGAGATTTCAGGTGTTCAGGATCATGTTTCTGTTGTTGAAAATGGTTATTTGGCTGGCAATACCCTTGAAGAACTTCTCGAGATTTACATGGGCGACCTGGTGGGTGATGAAGTATATGAAAAGTTTGGAGTAGAATTTCCCCTATTAATCAAGTTTATTGATGCCAATGATGATTTGTCCATTCAGGTTCATCCGGATGATGAAATGTCTAAAAAGCGTCACCAGGCTTTTGGGAAAACTGAAATGTGGTACGTGCTCCAGGCAGATAAAGGAGCCAAACTAAATAGCGGGTTTAACCAGCAGGTTGATAAGGAAAAATACCTTCAAAAGCTGGAGAATAAAGAGCTTACTGATATACTTAATTTTGAGGAAGTTGATGAAGGCGATGTTTATTTTATGCCTGCAGGACGTGTGCACGCCATTGGGAAAGGTATTTTGCTTGCTGAGATACAACAGACTTCTGATGTAACATACAGAATCTACGATTATAATCGTAAGGATAAAGATGGCAATACACGTGAGTTACATACAGAACTGGCACTTGATGCTATTAATTTTGAATTTCTGGATAAATATAAAACTGAATATTCCAGCAAGCTTAATGAAAGTAGTGAAATTGTAAAATGCCAGTATTTTACTACAAACCTGCTTGAGCTTGACCAAAAGCTAGAACGTGATTTTTTCAAGCTGGATTCTTTTGTAATCTATATCTGTTTGGATGGTGAAGTTAAAATTGAATACGCAGACGGAACAGAAACAGTAAAAAAAGGTGAGAGTATTTTAATGCCTTCATCATTGGTTCAGTTCTTCTTAAAACCAACCGGCTCAAAAGCAAAATTATTGGAAGTACATTTATAATCTGATCATGGAAATAAAGAATGCCCGCTTTGTTATGAGTAATACGGATGTTAAAAAATGTCCGCAACCCGATAAACCTGAATATGCATTTATCGGGCGTTCCAACGTGGGTAAATCTTCCCTGATCAATATGATCACAAATAATAAGAAACTGGCTAAAACCTCTTCAAGGCCAGGGAAAACCCAGTTAATTAACCACTTCATAATTAATGAATCGTGGTATTTAGTTGATTTGCCAGGTTATGGTTTTGCCAAAGTTTCCAAAGGGGCAAAAAATAAGTTTCAGGAATACATTGTACAGTACATTGTAAACCGCGAAAACCTTTATTGCCTCTTTGTTTTAATTGATAGCCGGCTTGAAGCCCAAAAAATTGATATTGAGTTTATTAACTGGCTGGGTGAAAAACAGGTACCTTTTGCCCTAATTTTCACAAAAACGGATAAGCTTGGCAAGAATAAACTCGAGCAAAACATTGCTGCTTACAAACGAGAACTTTTAAACTACTGGGAAGAAATTCCCCCTTATTTAACCAGTTCCTCTTTAAATGGTGATGGCAAGGAAAACATTTTAGATTTTATTGAACAAAGCATGTAATTGCAACTATTACACTCTTTTTCTCCATTCAATATTCATCGATATTAAATCTGCTCCATCCGATTTCCTTACAACTCCTGAAATATATTCTTGTTCATTTACTTGTTGGTGAACTAAAGCCAGTGAATCTCCGGGCAAGCCTTCTTTTAAATAATTCACTTCTATCCTGGCAGGTTCATTTTCATCCAAAAAATCAGTTCCAAAATCGTTAAGTAAACGTTCTAATGACTTAACACTATTAAAGTGCTTATTTACATCAAGTTCACTAAATAACACCGGACTAAACTGCATTTTATCAGGATGTAGCGGTGGCTTTACACGTTTCGGTTCCCTGCAATGATCAGGGCTTTCAACCTTCGGAAAAGTGTTCCGGTATTCTCTAAGCAGAAAAATCTTTTTTGTATCTAAATTCAGAATTAACCAGCAGGAACTAGCTTTTAATAGTAGCTCTCCGTCTACCGTCTCAATGGTGTAGTTACGGTATGCAAACATTCCATCAGTCCCGGCTGGCCATGTTTTTACTACAATTTCTTCCTTCCATGCCGGATATCTTTTAACCTCGATATACATGCGCGATAAAACCCAAAACAAATTGTTTGTTTGCAATTTATCGTATCCCCAATCTAATATTTGAGCATGCCCCCAGGCAGCTTCAACCATAAAATCAAACAAGCAGGTAAGTGAAGCTTTAGCGTACTTATTCGCATGATAACTTCTTATTCGGTGGTTTTCGGTGTATATTTCCATCTCTCAGGTAGTGTTAATTTGCTTAGCTTATAAAACATTTGATCGAAATAGATAAAAAATGCTCACTATTACAAATAGAAAGGCATTCAATATTAACTTAAAAGAAGAAAATACTAAACCTTTATACAAAAACATTGTTGAGCTTTGAAAATAAAATAGCTTTCACGATTTTTGCCAAAATTTTTTTTAATGAGTGAAATTATTATAAAATCACAGGAACAAATTGCCGGTATCCGCCAGAGTAGTAAATTGGCCGGGCAATGTCTGGTTATGATCGAAGAATTTGTAAAAGAAGGCGCAAATACGGGTTTTCTTAATGATAAAATTGAAGAATTCATTCGGGATAACGGTGCTATTCCCGCTACTGTTGGTTATAACGGCTACCCAAAAGCAACATGTATTTCACTCAATGAGGTTGTTTGTCATGGAATTCCAAGCTCAAAACAAGTTTTAAAAGAAGGTGATATTCTTAATATTGATGTTACCACTATTCTTAACGGCTACTTTGGAGACACCAGCAGAATGTATTCTGTAGGACAGATTTCGGGTAAAGCTGAACGAATTGTAAAAACGGCCAAACATTGTCTGGATTTAGGTATCCAACAAGTAAAGCCAGGAAACTACCTGGGTAATATCGGTTTTGTAATTGGCCGGTATGCTAAATCAAAAAAATACAGTGTTGTTTATGAATTCTGTGGTCATGGTATTGGGCTTGAGTTCCATGAAGCACCACAAGTTGATCATATTGCCAGGAAAAACTCCGGACCAATCCTCCAGCCAGGAATGACTTTTACCATTGAACCAATGATTAATGAAGGACGGGCAAGTACGCGAGTTGATAAGAGTGATGGATGGACTGCCCGAACCAGCGATGGCAAATTATCCGCTCAATTTGAACATACTATCCTCGTAACTCCTGACGGTTATGAAGTACTTACGGATGTAATTGGTGAATACAATTAATCTTTTTTTTACAGAAGTATCAATTTTATAGTGATCAAAAAAAGTGAATTGCTTAAATTAGTATCCAATTTTACTTGATCTGTGGAAGAAAAACTCAAAAATTTCGTAAGACAAATTTTTAAAGGGTTCGAT
This sequence comes from Prolixibacteraceae bacterium, assembly GCA_028282195.1. GTDB lineage: Bacteria > Bacteroidota > Bacteroidia > Bacteroidales > Prolixibacteraceae > Sunxiuqinia. Next base: position 4,229 of record JANQII010000202.1, on the reverse strand, counting down.
ACTCATGTATTCCCTAGCTTACATGAAAGAAAAAAAAGTATTCTGATTACTTTCTTTCTTTATTTTGCCATAGCAATCGCTGTAGCATTTATAATCTATGAAGTTATACAAAGAAAATACCTTTTTCTAGCTGTAGACACAACTCTTTTGGTAGTAATGTTGGTCTTATTCTATTTATTGAAGATTAAGAATCAGCTCAAATTAGTCATTGCTATATTTGTAATACTCATCTGTATAATCAGTACCTTTTTTACCTTAACAGGCGGCATTGAAAGTACCGGTGTTATATCCATTCTTCTAATTCCCATACCAATAATCCTTCTTTTAGGAAAGAAAAAAGGGCTATTTGCATTGCTGTTCTTTTCTATCACAAATGTAGGCGGGTATCTTTTATTAAGACAATTTGAACTTCATCCAGCTTATGGAGCTGCATGGATTATAAGGATTTCAATTGCCTTTGTTATTATTTCTTTAATGGCACTTGTAAATGAATACGTGTTTGACCAACTATATTACAGGCTTGAATCAATTACTGGTTCTTTTAAGAATAGCCAGGAACGCTATAAAAACCTTGCTATCAACAAAGAGAAATTTTTATCACTGGTTTCCCACGATTTAAGCGGGCACATGAATAATTTTGCTACTGTTTCCAATAAACTTAACACCAAATACGACAAGCTTGATGACAAAGAAAAAAAGAAGTTGATAGGCAAAATGTCAATTATTGCCGAGCAAAACTCAAAACTTCTGCACGATTTACTGAAATGGTCTACCGTTCTTAACGAAAGCATTCCTTATTCTCCCAAACCCATTAAACTGGAAAAGATTTATCGTGAAGTAATTGATCTTTTTAACCCTTTAATAGAAAGCAAAAAAATTACCGTATTTCTTAAAATGAAAAGCAACTCAAAAGTTTATGCCGATAATGATATGCTGAGTTCAGTTTTAAGAAACCTGGTATCAAATGCAATTAAATACTCTGATCGTGGTGGTGAAATAAGTATTTCATCAACAGAGCGCAAAAACTTTATGCTCGTCAGCGTTTCAGATAAAGGAACAGGAATGAGCGAAGAAGATCTACAAAGGCTCAACTCATTTGTTTCATTTTCCAATCCAGGCACTATTGACGAATCCGGATATGGAATTGGTCTCATACTTGTGAAAGAATTCGTACAAAAAAATAGAGGTGAATTTTTCCTTAAAAGTAAGATAGGCAAAGGAACCGAAGCGAGTTTTACCATTCCTATTAGCGAATAAATAGTAATATGAGTTTCGGGTTATTGCCCTAATGGCCGGTTTGTCAAAATTTGTTTTGGGAATTCGGGGGTTTCTCATTGTTTTCCCCGGGAATTCGGTAGCCCCAATTATTTTCACATTCGATTGAACCAGAAAGTTTAGGGTATCAGCAGACCGTATTTTTTGACGAATCCACATTAATGACCATTTTAATGGTAAAGTAGTTTCAATTCAAATTTGGAATTTGTTTTTGAGATATTGAAATTTTCTATCAAGCTTTCAGTTATCTTTGCAGCATAAAAAACAATCAACATGTCACTAATAATAGAGGAGAAAGATCTGGAGAAGTTTATTATGGTTGGCGACCGGGTTTTGGTTAAGCCTAAAAACCCCATGAATAAAACCCAATCGGGATTATATTTGCCGCCAACAGTTCAGGAGAATGAAAAAGTTCATAGTGGTTATATTGTAAAAGTTGGTCCGGGTTACCCCATTCCTGCGATGACTGATGAAGATGAACCATGGAAAGAACAAAAAGATGATGTCAAGTATGTTCCTTTACAAGCTCAAGTAGGCGATTTGGCCATTTATCTTCACAAAAGCGGTTTTGAAATTGAATTCAATAAAGAAAAATATATCATTCTCCCTCATTCATCAATCATGATGATTATACGTGATGAAGATTTGTTCAAATAATTTCAATTTAAAACCTGAAAGCTTATTTTCGAGGTATATTTTAACAATTCGTAAACAAATATTCTTTTATTTTTTCAAATTGAAATAAATCAGGAAATTAAACGAGTTTTTTTAATATCTTGCGCCCAATATTCAATCAACATTGATTCAAAACAAGTTAATTCTGTAATACATGAATCCTCAAGCTGAAGAACTAAACAAAATCATTCAATCGAAAAACCCTGTTGTATTTGACCTTCTTTCTGAAAAAGGAAAAAAGATTTTCTTTCCGAAAAAAGGTATTCTTGGACAAACTGCTGATGCTAAGGGAACCAAGATTAATGCTACAATTGGTGCAGCTATTGAAGACAATGGTACGCCAATGCGTTTGGAAAGCATTGCTTCTAATGTGAATCTTGATCCTTCGGTAATATTCCCGTATGCTCCCAGTTTTGGACGTCCTGACATCCGTGCAAAATGGAAGAGCATGATTTATGCAAAAAACCCATCTCTTGCCGGACAGGAATTAAGCTTACCTGTTGTTACCAATGCACTAACACATGGTGTTAGCATGGCTGGTTATATGTTTGTAGATGACGGTGATAAAGTGATCGTACCAGATTTATTCTGGGGTAATTACAATTTAATCCTGACGCATGCCTACAACGCTCAACTTGATAAATACAAACTATTTAAAGGTAATGGTCTTGATCTGGATGCTTTTGAGGCAAAAATGAACGAAGGCGAAATTGGTAAAAAGATTTTGATCCTGAATTTCCCCAATAATCCAACCGGGTATTCTCCAACAGAAGATGAAGCAAATGCCATTTCCGGGATAATTAAAGCTTCAGCTGAAAAAGGAAATAAAATTGCTGTATTCTGTGATGATGCATACTTTGGTTTAGTTTATGAAGAAGGCATTGAGCCTGAAAGTATTTTTACAAAAGTTAGCAATATCCATGAAAATGTTTTGGCAGTTAAAATTGACGGTCCTACCAAAGAAGACTACGTTTGGGGTTTCAGGGTTGGTTTCATGACCTATGGAATCAAAAACGGAACTGAAGATGTTTACACTGCTTTAGCGTCAAAAACTGCCGGTGCTGTTCGCGGAAACATCTCAAATGCAGCGAACGTATCTCAATCATTACTTTTGAATGCTTTTGAAAATGCCGCTTACGACGAACAAAAGCAAGAGAAATATAATATTCTAACTGACAGGTACAAAGAAGTAAAAGAAGTTCTTCAGGACGATAAATATGCTGAATGTTTTACTGCATTGCCATTTAACTCGGGTTATTTTATGTGTGTACAATTAGCCGAAGGGCTTAACGGAGAAAAAATCCGACAGATTTTAATTGAAAAGTACAGCATTGGCCTTATCAATCTGAATAATGTTTTACGCATAGCCTTTTCAGCTGTTGCAGCGAATGACGTTAAAGAATTATTTGACGGTATTTACAACGCATGTAAAGACTCAAAAGAATAAAAAACAAAACCCTTATATAGTGAAAGGCTATCTATTCGTAAATAGGTAGCCTTTTTCTTTGCTTTTATTTTTACTAGCCGGTTATCAAATTATAAACCATAAAAAACAGAAGAAGGGCAGAAAGAATAAGTAAAATATTAAACGACTTTACAAACCTGCTTTTCAATAAATGAAGTATAAATGCAGCAAGTCCTATTAATGAGGCTATAATTAATCCAAACAAATAAAATACCAGGTACATTTCTTTAGGGACTGCACCATCGGTAACTTCAGGGACAGTGACTGACCCGGATAAGAGCATCCAGCCCGCTAAAATACCCAAAGTTACAAAAGTTAACTGACCTGCTTTTTCAATTAAAACTTTCTTTTCAACCCAGGCAAATATAATTAACGCAATGCCCGCAAATAAAGATACTTGTGTAATGTAAATCAGGTTTTTTAACAGAGCTTCATCCATTTTTTTGCTTTTGAGCAAATGTGATCATTTTTCTTTAAAGAAAAAAATACACTAAATAAATCCAGATAACGTAAATCCAGCTTAGGCTAATTGAACACAATATTGCCTGGCTATCAATGTATTTAATATTTTTGGAAGAAAAGAAATACAATTGAATACAGTAGAAAACAATTGTATTCTAACGTGAGTTTTGGGTTGATCTTAACATTTTGCAAAATAATCATTGCCCCAAGCACCCTTAGCGGACTTTCCGATAAAAACTTAGCGAACTTTGCGGTTAAATAATACCATTTTATGTGTTAATTTACACACGGGTATTATGCCGATAGATATTTAAAACTCAATGATAAACGTAGTGAAATTATTGAGTAATTT
>JANQII010000176.1 GCA_028282195.1 Prolixibacteraceae bacterium | reverse complement strand
AGCTACAGAAACTAAAGACCATGAACCGGCTAGCTTCTGAGCTTAATCTTGTAACTACTGAATATTAATGTATTGCAAAAATACGTCATTGGTAACTTGTTTCAGGATCTTTGTCTGAAGGAGATCCTGAAACAAGTTCAGGATGACAAAATGAAAGAAAAGTAAAAAAATATAAAATATGAAAGAACCAAAAAAATACATGAACCCATATCTTGGCGGTGTTTTGCTGGGATTAGTTTTGATAGTTGCATTCTGGGTGTCCGGTCGTGGTTTGGGAGCAAGTGGCGCCCCTAAATCAGTAATTGTAGCCGGAGTTGAAGCTGTTGCGCCATCGCACGCAGAAAATGCTACGTTTTATAAAGAATACCTGTCGACTCATGAACATCCGTTAAAGGGGTGGTTAGTTTTTGAAATGTTAGGTGTGCTGGTGGGTGGTTTCATCTCAGGTGCATTAGCAGGTCGTTTAAAATTCAACGTTGATAAGGGACCAAATATTACGAGTAAAATCCGAATCATCTTTGCCGTGTTAGGTGGAGTTTTATTTGGCTTCGGCTCACAGCTTGGGCGTGGTTGTACCAGCGGTTCAGCCTTAACGGGTATGGCTGTTCTTTCAGTGGGGGGCTTTGTTAGTATGATGGCAATCTTCGGAACTGCCTTCGCTTTAGCCTACTTTGCCCGAAAACTATGGCTTTAAAAACTATTAGTCATTAATGATGAGTGATTATTATTTAATATCAAGAATCTAAAATCCAGAATCCAGGATCAAAATATTCAATAATCAATTTTAAATATGGGACCATTAATTGTAAACGAAATAATATCATCAAATACCAACCTGCTTTTTGCTTTTTTAATTGGTATCGGGTTTGGATTTGTGCTTGAATCAAACGGGTTTTCATCCAGCCGAAGGTTAGCTGGAATGTTCTATGGATATGACACAACTGTGTTAAAAGTATTTTTTACTGCCGCTATTACAGGTGGAGTTGGGTTATTGTTTCTAAGTCTTTTCGATTGGATTGATCTAAGCTATATTTACATTAATCCAACCTTTTTATGGTCAGCAATTGGCGGTGGGGTAATTATGGGAGCCGGATTTATACTCGGAGGTTATTGCCCCGGAACATCCTTTGCCGCCTTGTCTATCGGCAAACTTGATGCATTGGCTTTTATTGGCGGACTTTTCCTGGGAATCTTCATTTTTATGGAAGGCTATCCACTATGGGAAAGTTTTTATAATGCTGAGCATTTAGGAAGCCCGTTAATTAGCGAATGGCTAAATATTTCCAGAGGCATGTTTACTTTCTTGCTCATTTTAGTTGCCCTTGGTATGTTTTGGGTGGGCGAATGGGCCGAGAAAAAATTCGCCCGGGAGGATTATAAAATCAATCAACATTAATTAAGGATTTAATATCCGAAAATCAAGTATCGAGATTATGAAACCAAGATTAATATTAGCAAGTGTTTTAATACCGTTGGGTTTAATAATTGCAGCGGTTCCTGAAAACACAACAAAACCATACAAACTAACAGCCGAAGAGTTGTTGAACGAAGTAAAGGAAGAGCTTCAGTTTGTTCATCCTGATCAGGTAGCAGATTTGCTGATCAATAACGATCCTAGCCTGCAATTGATTGATGTTAGAAGCAGTGCTGAATTTGAGAAGTTCAGTTTGCCGGGGGCGATCAATATTCCTTTGGAGAACTTATTGTCAGATGACTTTGAGGATTTTGTAAATCAAGATATTAAGTTGAATGTGTTTTATTCAAATGGCTCAAATTCAGCAAATGAGGCGTGGATGATTACCCGTCAGCTAGGCTATAAAAATAACTACGTTTTGCTGGGTGGATTGAACTATTGGGTTGAAACAATTATGAACCCGGAACAGCCTGCTGAAACTAGTCCGAATGAAGAGTTTGCAAAATATGATTTTAGAAAAGGTGCAGGTGCAGCCCTTGGGGGAGCGGCTATGGTTCCATCAACTAACAAAACCAAAGCACCTGCAGTAAAACCTCCTATTGTAAAGAGAAAGAAAAAGAGGAGTGTGCAAGGAGGTTGTTAACTTATAAAGTGGAAATGAAATGGAAGGTTGCTCAATTGGGCAGCCTTTTGTTTTATGCATATCGTGAATAATATAAAAAGTTATATTTTTGAATAATGGGAATTATAGATTTAAATATGGAAAAAATTAGAGTTTTGTGCCAAAGTCATAAAGTGAAAAAGTTATTTGTATTTGGATCTGTATTAACAAACGACTTTAGCAATTCAAGCGATGTGGATTTTTTGGTTGATTTTTCGGATGTTGATTTATATGACTATGCTGATAATTATTTCGATCTCAAGCAATCATTAGAAAAACTATTGAAAAGAAATGTTGACTTGCTTGAAGATAAAGCTGTAAACAATCCATTCCTTAGAAAATCCATCGATTCTTCAAAAGTGTTAATTTATGGATGATCGTATAAAAACATGGTTTTATGATATCCTACAATCAATAACAGAGGTTGAGTTATTATGAAAATAAGCCAGGCTGTTAAGATCATAAGTACGCGTAACCGGATTATACATGGTTACGATAAAGTTTCCGATGATTTAATTTGGAGTATAGTAATCAATGATTTGCCTAAATTGAAAAAAGAAGTTGATTTACTTTTAGCTAATGAAGCATAAACTCTCCAATATCTCTTCTTTGCAGATTTTTCAACTTCTGCGTTTTTCAACTTTAATTTTAATTGGTGTTGTTTTTACTAAAACAACTCTGACCACCAACCAGATTGGAGAGTATGAATATTTCCTGTTTTTGTCCGGGGCAGTAAGTTTTTTTTGGCTGAATGGATTAATCCGAGGGCTGTTGCCATTAGATAAGGAAAAATCGCATAGAAATTTCTTCAGTGCTTTTCTGGTTGTGACTTCTTTTACAGTATTGGCAATGCTGGTTTTGTTATTTGTCAATCAGTATGGAAAAGGAACACTTTTACAAAAAGATGAAATACCTTATATGCAATTATTGTTGGCCTATCTATTCTTTGGAGTGCCTTCCGGTTTAATTGAATATTTCTTTTTAATAAGAAATGAACCTAAAAAAATTGTTAGGTACGGTTTGGTGAGTTTTGGATTGATGTTTTTACTGGTTGCAATACCTGCTGTTTTAGGAATGCCGCTAATAAATTCTCTATATGGATTGGTTACAGTAGCATTTTTACGATATGGTTATTTGATTTTTCTGATTGCGAGGTATTCCGGTTTTAACTTTTCGATGGATTTTGTGAAGGAGCATTTAGGCTTGGCTTTACCGCTGGTTCTTTCGGCGCTTTTAAGCGGTTCTGCTCAGTATGTTGATGGTTTTATTGTTACCTCGAAGTTTGATGAGGCAAGCTTTGCCATTTTTCGGTTTGGTGCCCGTGAACTACCCCTGGTTTTATTGTTGGCCAATGCTTTTAGTACAGCAATGCTTCCCGAATTTTCTGAAAAAGGACAGTTAGCTTCAACACTGAATAAAATAAAGACCGAGTCTTTGAAAATGGCAAACTATCTTTTTCCTCTGACAGCTATTTTGTTGGCATTAAGCCATTTCCTTTTTCCTTGGGTGTTCAATTCTAACTTTAAAGAGAGTGCCAGTATTTTTAATGTTTATTTGCTTTTGATAATAAGTCGCCTGGTATTTCCCCAAACTATTTTAATTGGATTGAAAAAGACAAAGATCATAGCAGTTGCTTCATTTTTTGAACTGATATTAAATGTTGCTTTCAGCCTTTGGTTCGTTCAGGTTTGGGGAATTGTGGGCATTGCTTATGCTACGGTTCTGGCCTACATTTTTGAAAAATTAATTTTGATAGTTGGCGTAAGAAAATTGTTCAGTATTGAGTTAATTAAGTATCAGAAAATTTCAATTCACATGGTCTATTCAGTACTTTTGCTACTCATTTTCTATGTAATTGAATTTCTAATTTATTGAAATGGATATTCTTCTGGATAATCCCGAAGTTGAAAAACAGTTTAGGGAAATACTTGCTAAAATACGATTGTTGAAGAATGGCGAAACTTCAGCACAGATGAAGGCCCTGGGGGTAAAATATAAAATCAACTGGGGTGCTTCTATTATTTCATTACGCGATCTTTCTAAGAATTACGAAAAGAATCATCTGCTTGCCCTGAAACTTTGGAATAAGAAATGGCGTGAAAGCATGATTTTAGCGACATTGCTTGATGAGCCTGACCTGCTGGCAGAAGAGCAGATGGATTATTGGGTGAAAAGTTTTGAAACTGTTGAGATGGTTGAGCAGGCTGTTGCCAACTTGTTTGTTCATTCAAAGTTTGCCTATGCCAAAGCGCTGGAATGGTGCCGTGGAAAAAAACATTTGGTTCGATATACGGGGATTCAGTTAATGGGGCGTTTGGCGATGGTTGACAAAAAAGCAATTGATGAAATGTTTGAACCTTTCTTCGAAGTTTTACTTCCGCTAACAAAAGATGAATCGCTTTCACAAGTGCTTTATCGTTCATTGTCAATCATGCTTTATCGATCAGGGCAGATGGAAAAAACCTGTGGTTTATTTTTGAAGCAGGTTTCAGAATTGGATGAAGAACCTGCGAAGAACCTGGCTAATCTTCTTTTGGAAGAAATATCAGATATGCAAAATGAATAATGCAAGGACGATTTGTCAGACTTTTTGCATGGCAAGATTATTGCTGGTCTGAAGTATCTTATTTCAAAAACGATATTGAAATTTGATTCGTTTTTATATTTATCATGGATGTGGTCATTGTTTGTCATTTTGCAGCAATCTTATTGAGAGATTTGAACTATAAATGACAATAATTGACCAAATAACTATTTAATGACTGTGAATTGAAATATTGTTGATTGAGTGTTACAAATTTACTTGTAACTTTTTATTTATAACTTTTAACTTGAAATATGAATTTGACCAAATCATCGAACCCGGTTTTTGGAAAATCTGTTTTTGAAAAAGCGCAGGCCGGAGTTCAGGAAAATAGGATGACCATTGAAGGTACTGCGAATAAAACAGGCCTGATGTTATTGATTGTATTGTTTGCCGCACTTTTTACCTGGAGAAAGTTTTTCGGAGCTTTTGATTTTTCGTCCACCGAAAGTGCCATGGCACTGGTTGCCCCATGGATGATAGGAGGAGCAATTGGAGGTTTGATAACAGCAATTGTTACTGTTTTTAAACCACGAATTGCCAATATTACTGCACCAATCTATGCGTTGCTGGAAGGTTTGTTCCTGGGCGGTATTTCTGCTTTGTTTGAAAGCATGTACCCCGGATTGGTTATGCGTGCCGTAGCATTAACTTTCGGTGTATTTATTACCCTTCTTTTGTTATATCGATCTGGAAAAATAAGGGCGACAGGTAAATTCAAAATGGGGGTTATGGCTGCAACTGGTGGAATCTTTTTGGTTTATCTTATTAGCTTCATTGCTGGCTTGTTCGGGGCAAACTTTGGCTTCCTTTATGGCAATAGCAATTTTAGTATTGGTTTTAGTTTAGTCGTGGTTGTTATTGCTGCTTTAAACCTAATTCTGGATTTTGATTTTATTGAAAAAGGCGCTGCTTCAGGAGCTCCAAAGTATATGGAATGGTATGGCGCTTTTGGTTTGATGGTAACTTTAATCTGGCTTTATCTTGAAATATTGAGATTACTGGCTAAACTTGCAAGCAGAGACTAAATACAGGTGTAGGGGGTAACTTCGATTTATCTGGCACGTAATATTCCATAGGATTAATTTTGGTTTTAATAGTTTAATTATGAAAACCATTATCATAGACATATGGGAAAAGTTTTAAAAAAATTTAGAGGCTTAATGAAGTTGCTTCCTAAAGATAGTTTTAAAATATACGATGAAGATCCTGATGAACTCACGGTAGAAGAAAAAGAGGAGTATTATTCGACCCAAAAAAAAATAGAAAAAGGGGATTTCAGTGATTTTGAAGATTGGGATAATGTCAAATCCGGTTTGTAATGTACAAACTGATCGTTCATAAACGAGTTCGTAAATTTTTGAGTTCCCGTTCCGCTTTTGAGCGAAAGCTGGTTAAAAATAAAATTTCCTTATTAAAAAGAGATTTAGTATATTTTCATTATTTATATTGCTCTTGGCTACGTATTCTCATTTCATTATAAAATAGCGGGAATGCCAAACCTGGAGCTATTTTTATTATAATCTATAAACCCACCTTCTTTGAGGGTGGATATTTAATTTAAGACAGGATCATGAAGAAGGGAACAGTTATTCTCGTTGATGGGGTTCTTTATCAAAAGGTATAGGTCAATTAATAAGTAACTGTTGGGAAATTTGCCAAATATATTTTTGTCCCAATTGCATTAATAAAGGCAAAATTTTTATAATGCTTTGTTAATTAATGATTTATCAGTGGTGTCTTGAAGATAAATGTCCTTGGTTGCAAAGACTTCGAAACACGAATATGATTTATATATAAACCAAATAAGTTCTATTTTTGATTTCTTTATTGACCGTTTTTTATATATATTTGGTTATTATATAAACCAAATAATAATGAAAGAGCTATTCGAAATATCGGAGAAACTGGTTGAAAATACATCCGTAAAATTTGTACGGGACCGGATACAGTTGTTGGATTCACCCGATCGGTTAATTGGGATTAGAGGAAGCCGTGGGGTCGGGAAAACCACGCTTTTGCTGCAATTTTTGAAAACCAGCTTGAAAAACCAAAAAGCCATTTATGTTTCGCTTGACGATATTTACTTTACCGAAAACCGTTTGATTGACGTAATCGATGAATTTGTAAAAAACGGGGGAAAATATATTCTGATAGACGAAGTCCACAAATATAAAAACTGGGCTTTGGAATTAAAAAATGCTTACGACCGTTACCCGGAACTAAAAATGATATTTACCGGGTCCAGCATATTAAAAATAAGGCTTTCGAATTCAGATTTGTCCCGGCGGGCTGTTGTTTTTTCATTGCAGGGGCTTTCGTTACGGGAATACATCAATTTAACCGGGCATAAAACCTATCCGGCTGTTTCGCTTGAAGAATTGTTAAATAAACATCAAGACATTGCAAAAAGTATTAGGTCGGAAATTAAACCGCTGCAAAAATTCAATGAATACATGCAAACCGGCTACTTTCCTTTCTTTCTTGAAAACCGAAACACGTATTTGCAAAAACTTAAAGAAACCATTTATTTAACTATTGAGGCTGACCTCCCATCGGTTGCCGAAATTAACTTCAGCAATATAAGCAAGTTAAAACACCTTCTGTACCTTATAAGTACCAGTGTTCCCTTCAAACCCAATATCCAAAAACTAAGCGAACGTACCGGAATAAGCAGAAATACTTTGAAACAATATATTCACCTTTTGATTGAAGCCCGGGTAATTGGTGCGTTGTTTAGTTCTAAAAGAGGGATTAGTGCATTAACTAAACCTGAAAAAATATATTTGTACCATCCCAACCATATGCTTTGTTTTGCGGAACAAAACGCAAACCAGGGAAATATGAGGGAAACGTTTTTTTATAACCAGTTGTCACAGCTATATCATTTGGGTTATACTGAAAAAGGCGACTTTTTGGTAGATTGGAAATATATTTTTGAAATTGGGGGGAAGAATAAAAAACAAGACCAAATCAGGGGAATGAACGATGCTTTTCTGGTGCTGGACGGGATAGAATCAGGATATAAAAATGAAATCCCGCTTTGGTTGTTTGGATTTTTGTATTAAAGGAACGTGAGTTTTGGATTCAATAAGTTGTTTTTCAATGGTTTATGGTGTTAATCTGTATTGATCCCTGTTCGCGTCTCTGCGGATCCTTATGTTCCTTTGCGGTTTATTTATTTGGCATTGATAAATTCATATTTATTTATTTCATTGGTTTTCATCGGATTATTTAACCGCAGAGTGCGCTAAG
>JANQII010000102.1 GCA_028282195.1 Prolixibacteraceae bacterium | reverse complement strand
TGCTCATTCTTTTGGGACCATGCTCAGGAACAGGCTCGAAGCACTATACTGATGTTCGGTCACACTGTGTAGTCAAAACCTCAAAGGTAACACCAACCTTACGTCATCCCACATTACTAAATGAAAATTTTTGGGTCTCAGGATGACGTCGTTGGGGAGAGGATGACGGGTTTCTTTGGGGGAGAGGATGACGTGGTTTGGGGAATGTGTGACGGTTGCTTTGAAGATACTGATCGGATGACTCGAAGTCATCCGATCAGTAAATCCCGAGGCTAGTGCGGATATGTTATCCATGTTTTGCTTTGTAAAAGCAAGAAATAGTTGGCACAAATTACAAATTTGCGCCAGCGAAAGGAATAAAGCTTACCATGAATTTACCGGGGGGTAGTACCACATCCAGTTTGCTTCAATGGGGCACTTCATATAGCCCACAAAAGTATCTGTATGAACGTACCACTTTTCCTCTTTAAAAGAAAAGAAGGCCAATCCATGCAGACCGTCCTTATCTAAAATAAAAACATCCACACTCAACTCAGGGGCGTCTTTCCTTGGCTGGGGTTTATTGTATTCCAGCTTAAACAACTGGATGGTAATGTTTTTAATTTCTTTTTGGTTCATTTTTACAATTTGTTATTTCTTTCGCTTAAGTTGGTTGTTATCCTCTTAGCGGTTTTAAACCGCTAAGAGGAGTTGACACAGTCATTCCGAACTCCTGCCTACAGTCATTCCGAACTTGATTCGGAATCTGTTTCTGGTTGCGCCTTCCTTGTCCGACGGAGATCCTGAATCAAGTTCAGGATGACGTCGTTGGGGAACAGGATGACGTCGTTGGGGAGAGCATGACGGGTTTCTTTGGGGGACAGGATGACGTGGTTTGGGAATGTGTGACGGTTGCTTTGAAGATACTGATCGGATGACTCGAAGTCATCCGATCAGTAAATGTTAAATACATCCATGCGATAAACTATCGCAGCACGCTTTTATTTTATGCCTAAGTGAGCTTTAATAGCTTCCAGTTCAGCTTCAAGGGTTTCAACCCGTTTTTCGACCTGTTGGGTATAGCCTAAAATGGCAGCTACAAATTCGCTGTATACCAGCGAGTAATACTCGCTTTCTTCATCGGGTTGCTGAATGGCAAAATATTCTTTGGGATTAAGCCCACTGCCTGCAAAAACTGCCTCTACTTCCTGGGCAATAAAACCAATGTGTTTGCCGTTTTCATTTTCTTTCCATTCGTACTCTACCGGGCGTAGTTTCGAAATAGCTTTTATTAGCCCTGCCGGAAGGTCTTTGATATTCTTTTTTAAGCTCCGGTCCGAAGTGTTTATTGTTCCGTTTGTTGCATAAATAGTTTTCCACCTATGAGTACTTATTCCCAGGTCATAAGAAGAAGTAGAAGCGGGGCAAAAATGATTACCTGAATACGTATAACCATTCCCAACAGATAAGTTGTTTCCACCGGGTGAGAAGAGTACTGTATAAGCGGTATTTGTCTGTATCCGATCCCTGGTTCCATCATGAATTGAAAAAGCTTTTGTAGCCATGATATCATCTCCTAGGTACAGGTCACGCCATTTATAGGAATTTGTACCTAGGTCATACGCATTATTAATAATAGACCTGATGGTACCTCTTATCACCATCTCACCAGCATTCAATTGCAAATAGCCATTATTGCTATTAGCGCCCAAAATTACACTACTGTTAGTTACCTGCAAATAACTCCCTGCGTTACCGGAATACAATGTTAAAGCATTGCTTTCTTGCACATAACGATTTCTTGTTCCATCATAAATTGTAAAGTTTGTTGAAGCCATGATGTCATCAGCCAGGTGCAGGTCACTTTGCAGGTACAGGTTTCTCCATTTGTAGGAACTATTCCCTAAATCCATAGAATTATTTGCGGTTGGTAAGAAACTTTTTGACGATTGACTGTAAGTATTACCCACTATCATGGAGTTACTCCCATCAGGCGAAAACAATGCCGTGCTGCTAGTACCAAGTTGAATTCTGTTTCTGTTCCCATCATGTATGTAAAAGTTGTTGGTTGCTTGAATAGCCCTGCTTAGACTCAAGTCATACCATCTGTTGCTTGAACTGCCCAAACTATAACTACTGCTGACGGCAGGGGTAATGGATCCACCACTTTTTAAACCCCCTGAGCCAATACGAACCTCCCCGCCGTTAGGGTTCAGGCTTAGCGGGTAATTTGAAGCCAGGTTGGCACCGGTTGTTGATTGTATCCAGGTACCTCCAATTCCCCCATGGGTTCCAATATCCATAACAACAGCTGAAGACGGAGATCCTATCCTTATGGCACCCCCGGCTTGTGTTGTCCCGGACGTAGCCGGTGCAGCATAACTTGCCGCATTTACATTTAGTTTGGCATAGGGGTACGAACTGTTGTTAATGTTAATGGCCGTGTTGGAAGTGGTCATCATTTTTATAAAATCCGTTTGGTCCCATTTGGTGTTCACATTGTCCCAGTAAAGCATTTTCCCTGCCCCGTCGCCAATGGGTACATTGCTTGCCGCTGCCATGGCACTCACAAAAGCCGTTGTTGCCAGTTTGGTGGAGTTGTCACCAACGGTTTGGGTCACAGCGGTTGCCCCGGTTGGCAGTGAAGGTGTGCCCGTGAACGTTGGGGAGTCCAGGTCTGCTTTGTCATCCAGCAGTGTTTTCAGTTCTTTCCCCTGTTCGGCTGTAAGGGCACTGCTTGTACCGCCTGTGGTCAGGTCATTCACCAGGTTGGCTTTCGGCAGCTTGTCATCCAGTTCGCTTTGCAGGCTGGCTATGTCTGCAATCCCGATGACCACATCGCCGGTTTTGGTGTTCACGCTGGTCACGGCACCGTCAGGCGAGGCCATTTCTGTCCAGTCCGTTATGTCACCGGCCGTTCCCCCGTTGTGGATAAAGTTTTTGTTTATATCGCTGCGTATGGCTATGTCCCCCGAGTTGGCGGAAAGGGCCAGTTGTTCTGCTTCACTACTTACGGAATACACATTGTTGGTGGTAATGGCAGGCAGTTGTGCCGCATCGATTTTCCCGTCTGCACCCAGTCCCGGGTAACCGTTTGCCTGGTTCTTGTTACTTTTTTCTTCTGCCCCTGCCAGTTTGGTTTTTTCGGCATTGGTAAAATCATTTTCAGAAAGCCCTTTGCCGCTTACTTTATCGACTTTATCATCCAACAGGTTATCGCTTTCTGTTATTGTATAGGTTTCAGATAATGTTGCCCTGGCATCCAGTTCACTTTGCAGGCTTGCAATATCGGCAATGCCAATAACCACGTTGCCTGTTTTACTATTCACTGCCGTTACTGCCGCTGCCGGCGCTAGCAGTTCTGTCCAGTCGGCCATGGTGCCCGAACTGCCCCCGTTATGGACGTAGTTTTTGCTTTCATCGGTACGAATGGCCATGTCCCCTTTTTCAGCCGTAAGGGATGTTTGTGCCGCTTCGTCAGGGACAGTGAATACATTGTCAATAGCCATTTCCGGCAATTGTGCTGCATCAATCTTGCTGTTTGCATCCAGCCCGGCGTACCCGTTAGCCTGGTCTTTGTTGCTTTTTTCTTCTGCCCCGGCCAGTTTTGTTTTTTCGGCATCGGTATAATTATTATCTGAAAGTCCTTTTCCTGCTTCTTTGTCCACTTTATCGTCCAGCAGTCCTTTCAGTATTTTTCCCTGCTCGGCAGACAGTGCTTTGGCTGTACCGCCAGCAGTTAAATTATTGATAATATCGCCTGTGCTTAGGTCATCACTGGCATCGGTGTCCAGGTTGGCAGGGACATCGGTCAGGCTGTTAAATGAACCATCAAAATCATCCGAGGCATCCGTATCCAGGTTTGCCGGTAAATCGGTCAGGTCATTGTAACTTCCCGAAGTGGCAATATCGGCCAGGTCGGCTGTCGTTACTTTCGCATCAATCAGGGCTTTGAGTTCTTTACCCTGTTTGGCAGACAGTGCTTTGTCGGTGTTGTCTGAAGTGATATTGTCAATGATGTCCGAGCTGGTTAGCTTACCGTCCAGTTCGCCTTGCAGGGTGGCAATGTCAGAAATGCCAATAACTACATCTCCTGTTTTGGTATTCACGCTGGTCACGGCCCCGTCTGGCGAAGCCATTTCTGTCCAGTCGGTCATGTCACCGGCAGTTCCCCCGTTGTGGATGTAGTTTTTATTAATGTCGCTGCGTATGGCAATATCCCCTGTGTGGGCAGAAAGGGCCAGTTGTTCGGTTTCGTTGCTAACCGGGTACACGCTGTTGGTGGTAATAGCTGGCAGTTGTGCCACATCAATTTTACCATCAGCACCCAGTCCGGGGTAACCATTGGCCTGGTTTTTATTGCTTTGTATTTCTGCACCTGCCAGTTTTGTTTTTTCGGCATCGGTATAATTATTATCCGAAAGTTCTTTGCCGCTTACTTTATCTACTTTATCATCCAGGAGATTGTCCGATTCTGATTTTGTATAGGTATCTGCCGATGCTGCTTTTTCATCGAGTGAGCTTTGCAGGTTTGCAATATCGGCAATGTCTATGGTCACGTTACCGGTTTTGCCGTTTACAGTGAGCACGTCCACATTGGGTGATGCCATTTCTGTCCAGTCCGCAATGGTTCCGGTATTTCCGCCGTTGTGAATGTAGTTTTTGTTTTCATCGGTCCGTATGGCCACATCCCCCTGGTTGGCCGAAAGGGCAAGCTGTTCAGCTTCATCTGCTGCCGAGTAAACACTGTTAATGGTGATGGCAGGCAGTTGTGAAGCATCAATTTTCTTGTTTGAATCCAGTCCCGCGTAACCATTTGGAACATTTTTGTTACTCACTTGTTCCGCCCCGTCCAGTTTGAGTTTATCGGCTGTTGTAAAATCGTTTTCAGAAAGCCCTTTCCCTGTTTCCTGATCCACTTTCCCGCTAAGCAGGGTATTCAACACTTTCCCCTGTTCGGCGGTCAGGGCTTTGCCGGTACCACCCGAAGACAGGTTATTGACCAGGTCAGCTGTAGTGAGGTCATCTGTACCGTCCACGTCCAGATTAGCAGGAACATCGGTCAGGTTGTTGAATGAGCCGTCAAAATCATCCGAAGAATCCGTATCCAGGTTTGTCGGTAAATCAACCAGGTCGTTAAAACTGCCCGATGTGGCTATTGGTGCCAGGTCGGTAGTTGCCGCTTTTGCATCAATCAATGTTTTTAGTGCTTTTCCCTGCTCGGCGGTCAGGGCTTTGTTTGTACCTCCTGTTGTCAGGTCATCCACCAGGTCGGTTTTGGCCACTTTCGCATCCAGCTCGCCCTGAAGGGTTGCGATATCCGAAATGCCAATTACTACTGCCCCTGTTTTGGAGTTCACACTGGTTACGTCCACACTGGGCGATGCCATTTCTGTCCAGTCGGTCATATCGCCTGCCGACCCCCCATTGTGGATATAGTTTTTATTGTTATCGCTACGTATAGCTATGTCACCTGTGGTAGCGCTAAGGGCCAGTTGTTCAGCTTGACTGGCAACCGAGAACACACTGTTAATGGTCATGGCTGGCAGTTGTGCCACATCAATTTTGCCGTCAGCACCTAGTCCCGGGTAACCGTTAGCCTGGTTCTTGTTGCTTTTTTCTTCTGTACCTTCCAGTTTTGTTTTTTCGGTATCGGTATAATTATTATCCGAAAGCTCTTTGCCCGTTACTTTATCTACTTTATCATCCAAAAGATTGTCCGATTCGGTTTTTGTATAGGTATCTGCCGATGCAGCTTTCGCATCAAGTGAGCTTTGCAGGCTGGCAATATCGGCAATGTCAATCACCACATTACCCATTTTACCGTTCACGCTGGTCACATCAATGTCCGGTGAAGCCATTTCTGCCCAGTCAGCCATAGTACCGGAAGTGCCCCCGTTATGGATGTAGTTTCTTTTGATATCATTACGGATGACCACGTCGCCCAACTTCACCACGAATGCTAATTGTTCTGCTTCACTAGTTGCAGTGAATACATTGTTAATGGTAATATCGGGCAGCAGTGCCACATCTATTTTTTTGGCAGCATCCAACCCCACATAGCCGTTTGGCTGGTTTTTGTTACTTTGTATTTCTGCTCCAGCTAGTTTGTTTTTTTCGGCGTCGGTATAATCGTTCGAAGAAAGTATTTTGCCGGTTTCTTTGTCAACCTTACCGTCCAACTGGCTTTTCAGTTCTTTTCCCTGTTCAGCTGTTAAAGGTTTGTCCGAACCACCCGAAGTGAGGTCGTCTACCAGGCTGGCTTTGGCCAGTTTGGCATCCAGTTCAGTTTGCAGGGTGGCAATATCGGCAATGCCAATTACGACGTCCCCTGTTTTCGCGTTCACACTGGTTACTTCTACATTTGGAGAAGCCATTTCTGTCCAGTCTGTCATGTCTCCGGCGGTTTCCCCATTATGGATGTAGTTTTTGTTATTGTCGCTGCGTATGGCAATATCACCGGTATTGGCCGAGAGCGCCAGTTGTGCCGCTTCACTGTCTACCGGGAATACATTGTTAATGGTAATTGCCGGAAGTTGGGAGGCATCTATCTTTTTATTGGCATCCAGACCGGCATAACCGTTTGCCTGGTTCTTGTTGCTCACTTCTTCTGCCCCTTCCAGTTTGAGTTTCAGGTCATCGGTCAGGTCATTGGTCGATAGCCTTTTACCGCTTTCTTTATCGATTTTGGTATCCAGTAGCCCGTCGGTTTGTGTCCTGGTGTAGGTTTCCGATGCAGAAGCCTTTGTGAGCAGCTCATACTGCAGGTTTCCAATATCGGATATTTCGACCATTACGTTGCCGGTTTTGCCGTTTACACTGGTCACTTCCACGTTGGGTGAGGCCAGTTCGGTCCAGTCGCCCATGGTACCTGCAACACCTCCGTTGTGAATGTAGTTTTTCTGTAAATCAGTGCGTATGGCCACATCCCCCTGGTTGGCAGAAAGAGCCAGTTGTGCTGCCTGACTGCTTACCGGGTATACATTGTTGATGGTCATGGCAGGCAGTTGTGAGACATCTATTTTTTTGTCGCCGTTCAATCCGGCATAACCATTTGCCTGGTTTTTGTTGCTCTGTATTTCTGCATCGGCCAGCCTGTATTTTTCGGTATCGGTAAAATCGTTGGTTGAAAGCCCTTTGCCATTTACTTTATCAACCTTGTCGCCGAGCAGTTCATATAGTTTCTTGCCTTGTTCAGCAGTTAGTGCTTTGTCAGTACCTCCTGCGGAAAGGCTGTTCTCCAAAGCGGATTTGTTTAGTTTTGCATCGACCAATGTCTTCAGTGTTTTCCCTTGTTCGGCTGCAAGGGCTTTATCAGTTCCCCCGGTAGTTAAGTCATTGACAACACTTACACTGCCTGATGATGAAATTGTTTTCCATTTCACATTTCCGTAGCCATCAGCAACCAGTGCCCTGTTCTTATCATAAATGCTTTGGGTTGGCAGTTCGATCTCATTTTGAGGATCGGCATCTGCGTCGTCTACCTGGTCGTTTACCGAGCTTATGGCTTTCATGGCAAACGGTACACTCAAAAGCTGGCTCTTGCCCATAAACTCACCATCAATGGTGACCGATATAAAATAAGGCTCGCTGGCCCAGCTAATTTCCTCAAAGGTTTCCGGGTCGCCCGACCCGATTTCGAGGTTGACCAGCCCGAGTGCTGTGGTCTGCACGTCCCATTGTTCAGTATAAATTACTTGTTCGTTTACTGTCCCTTTGATGATCTCAATATCGATCACTGCTTGCTTGTTGGGAAGGATACCCCCGGATGCATCACGCACCACGGCCTGGTAATTGAACCTGTTCCCGTCCTGTGCCATGCCACTTAAGCCCAGCAGCAGGACTACCATAAAGTAAAGAAGCTTTTTCATTTGTTTTAACATTTTTGGATGTATTGATTTTTATGAATTTTCGTGTTGCTTGTTCAGGCTTAATTTGTAAGAAGCCTGTTCCCCATAGAAAGCCCGTAACATGCTTGTTTTGTATTTACAGGCCCGTTTTAAATACTTTGCTTAATGATTTTAGTTGTTTTCAAGGTATTGCCCTTGTAACTGATTTTCATGAAATAAGGGGCAGGGGCGAGTCCCTGCAGATCAATGGTGGTGTTTGTACCGTCAAGAAAGGATTTGTGTTTTAATTGCCCGTTCATATCATAAAGCCGGCAGATAGCCTGCCCGGGCAGTGCTTTATCGGTACTTATTACCAGGTATTCAATAGCGGGGTTTGGGTATATCTGGATATTGTTCTTTAGTTCGGTAAACCCATCAATTGATGTCACCCAAAGTTGGGGTTGTTGAAAACCCTGGGTAAGGATGTAGTTTGTACTCTCCAGTGTTTGAATGGCTGCCTCGCCAATTGTGAACGAAAGGCGATAATCTTTCCCTTCATATTCGCCACCGGAACTGCCCATTGCTGAGTGCAGCTGGGCTTTTGTATGTTGCACCAAAAAGAATTGGCATATCATTAGCATCATTGTAAAACCTTTTCTCATGTTGTTGTTCTTTAGTTGTATTTTTTTGTTTTGTATGAATTTGGCTTATAAGTGTCTGTATTTGTGTTTGTTATATATAGGTAGTTTAGGATTGCAGGGATTTGCAGAATATACCTGCAGATTATTTTTCATGTTGTTTTATTTATGTAATACCAGTTTGCCTTACATGTAAAGGGCATGTATGTCAAATGTAAGTGTGATTGATCATATTCTTGCGATAAGATACCACCTGAAAACTACTGGTTTTTTTGTATGGTAATTAGATGCTTAATTAAGTTTTCCTGATGTTTGAGCTTCATTTTCTTTCGAATGTTGTTCCTTGTATATTCAATTGTTCTTAAACTCCTGTTGGTTACTTGCGCAATCGTTTTGCTCGAAAGGTTCATTCGGAGGTAGGAACAAATCTTAAGTTCAGTAGGGGACAATTCCGGATACTTTTCAAGTAAGGTGTTTGAAAAATCCAATGAGCTTTGATTTTGTTTGATGTTTTTTACTTCCATGTCATTTTCACTTTTAGCATTTTTTTGACATATCAAACATAAGCTGGATGGGGGTAAAATGTCAAAAAAAGAGCTACCTGAAAACTACCTGAAATGCATGTTGAGGTGACTTAATGTGTTGTTTATTAGTTGTTTATTTTTGTATTGTTTGATATGGGTAACAAAATGGATTTATACTGGATTTGTACACGGTTTTTACTTATTATGTGGATAATATTCTATAAAGTCAATAAATGTCATCTACGTTTTAATGATTCTTTTTGAGCCGGAAAAGAAGTTTTTCCTGCTTAAAGACTATCATTTTGGTTGGGTTAGTTTGAAAGGTATTTAGACGATAGTAGGGGTATTTTTACTTGTATATATCCATATAAATCAAACAAATTTTATTAAAACAAGATAGGCATATTTAGTGCGTATGAGTTTGATAAATAGGGGGTTATAGTTCCTTGCTTAATCAAATATATGAAAAAAACTACTCACCGTATTGCTCACCAGTTATTTGATATAGTATGGGCTATATTGATATTGTTGAAAATATAAAAACCTGTAAATCAAATAACTTACAGGTTTTTGGTTTTGTTTGATTTCCCGAAAAGTGATCCCACCGGGATTCGAACCCAGATCGCAAGAACCGGAATCTTGTATTCTATCCATTGAACTATGGGACCATTTATCATTGAACCCTGCCTACCGGAGGAAGGTATGGGAACTGTGCCGTGCAAAAATAGCAAAACATTTTTTTTTCAACCATTTTCAAAAGAAAAGTTAAAGTATTCGTTCAACTTAAAGAGATTGTTGATAAAATGAATGCTTTTGCTAATCGTTAAGAATACAAAATACTTATTTTTGTGCCCCTATGGAAACAATAACCTTCGAGAAGGAAACGATTGAAGCAGGTCATCTTTTTTTTGCAAAGTATGTTGATAATTTTATTAGTACTGAAGATGAATTGGTTGCGGAATCGCTTCAATTGAAAAAAAATCACTCTGAACGTGTTGCAAAACTATGTAGTTTGATTGCTGAAAAATCCTTTCTTGACAAAGAAGAGCAGAAGATGGCTGGGTTTATTGGCCTGTGGCATGATATAGGTCGATTTGAGCAGTTTAAAAAATACCGTACATTTAATGATCTGGATTCAGAAAATCATGCAGAGTTAAGTGTTTCGGTGCTTGAGAACCAGGAGTTCATGTTGAGTGTAGCTGATGGAAATAAGCAGATTATTATTGAAGCAATTCGTCATCATAACCTGGTAGATCTACCAGATAAATTGGATAAACAAACACTTTTGTTTTGTCAGATTCTGAGAGATGCTGATAAGCTTGATATTTGGGAAACGAATGTGGATAACCTTAAACGTGACGGATCGTTTAACATTTCATCTTTAGGATTTGGATTACCTAAAAGCAATCAAATCAATGAGTCCGTTATCAAACGGATCACTCAACAAAAATCAGTTTTGAAAGGCGATTTAAAATCACTTGATGATTATAAACTTTTTTTGATATCGATGGTTTTTGATTTAAATTTCAAAAGTAGTTTTCATTTGCTAAATGAAAAGCAGCTAATAAGGAAAATATACGAATCAATGTCAAAAAAAGATGAAGTTTATGAGGCATACAGGCAGGTGAAGCTGTATATTGAAAATAAGTTTGTGATATAATGCTGGAAGTAATTCATATACCAACCAATCAACACAATGGGCTTTATGATATTACACCCAAGGTTGAACATGTTGTAAAAAAAAGTGGTGTTCAGCAGGGGCTGGTAAGTGTTTATGTGCAGGGAGCTACTGCAGGAATTATGATCCAGGAGAACTGGGATGACTCTGTTCAGAATGACGTTGTCAGGCTTTTAAAAAAGTTGATTCCTGCCGGAGTATGGCAACACGATGCACAAGATAACAACGGCGACTCTCATTTAAAAGCTGGCTTGGTTGGCCCTTCTGAAACAATTCCTGTTATAAATGGGAAAATGGGTTTGTCTACCTGGCAAAATATTTTTCTCTGCGAATTTGATGGGCCTCGTGATAAACGATCGGTTGTTGTAACTATTCTGGAGGACAAATAATGGGAAACAGGCTTATTTGTATATGCAGTATGGTTTCCGAGAAAGAAATCCTTTCAGCATTAAAAAAAGGGGCAAGAACAACTGCTGATATCCAAAAGATTACTACAGCAGGAACAACTTGCGGTAAATGCCTTCTAAGCATTGATCAGATTATTGAGGAATTTAATGCCAAACGCCCCGAAGGGCCACAACAAAGTTTGCAATTTGGGTAACCCCTAATTATCCAGCTTTCGCTGAATAATTTGTCCCCTCCCGATAGCTATCGGAATTAGGGGGACGGAGGGGGTAATTGTAAAGATTGTTTGTTAGTCAATTCGTTTCCCGGCCCAATTAATTGCACCAGCAATATGTGCACGAACATTTGGATCGTCAAAAGCTTCATCAGTGTGTCCAAAAACAGTGTAGAATGAACGAATTCCGTCAAACTCCTGCCACCAGATTATTGGATGGTCACCCATTTTCCAATCGTCATTCTCACTTTTCACAACAGAGTCTTCATCTAATCGCGCCAGAACATTTACATGCTCACGTGGATTAGCTTTGAAAGTATACCATTCATCAACAGTGATATAACTGTCCATTCCTTTGAATACTTCCATCGAAGGGTGATCAAAGTTTTCAAATATCACTTTACCTTCTTGTGCAGGCGGGTGGGTTTTAAAATAAGCACCATTCAATTTGCCATACCATTCCCAATCATATTCACAATCAGCGCTTGCATGAATGCCAATAAAGCCTTTTCCGGTATTCATAAATGTTTCAAATGCTTTCTGTTGTTTGTTCGAAAGAACATCCTGTGTTGGGTTTAGGAATACAACCACGTCAAAATTCATTAAAAAATCCAGCGAAAATAAACCTGGATTCTCAGTCGAAGTAACTTCCCAGCTTTGTTCTGTGGCAAGGTCAAACATCATTTTAATACCATTTGAAATTGATTTATGCCTGAACCCAGCAGTTTTAGAAAATACTAACACGTCCAGCTTTTCCACTTGTTCTTCTTTTTCTTCAGAGAAAGCAGGAATAAGTAAAATTGCAGTTAGTAATAATAGAAATAATTTTTTCATTTTTAATAAAGTTTATATTGATTTAGGTATAATCATTCTTCCAAAAATACAGTTAATATTTTTAGTTTGAAAGGGAGTTTTAATCAAAAAGAAAAGGCTGAAAGAGAATTTTCAAACAGCCTTTTACAATATAATAGTATGGTTTTTTTACATTAAGAAGCTAAGCAGGATACCAGCACCAACTGCAGAGCCAATCACACCAGATACATTAGGTGACATTGCATGCATCAGCAAGTGGTTAGAAGGGTCATACTTTAAGCCTAAGTGTTGAACTACCCTGGAGCTATCAGGAACAGCTGAAACACCAGCAGCACCAATCATCGGATTAATCTTATTTCTTTTGGAAAGGAACAGGTTCATTAGTTTTGCGCCCAATACACCACCTGCAGTTGCAATGATGAATGATGCAGCACCTAGTCCGAAGATTTTAATTGATGATGGTGTCAGGAATACATCAGCTTGTGTTGATGCACCTACTGTAATCCCTAACAGGATAGTAATCGTATCAATTAGAGCGTTGCTGGCAGTATTTGCCAAACGTTTAGTAACGCCTGATTCTTTCAGCAAGTTTCCGAAGAAAAGCATACCCAACAGAGGCAATGCAGAAGGAGCAATGTACGCGGTAAGCATTAACCCAACAATAGGGAAGAGGATTTTCTCCAGTTTAGAAACTGCTCTTGGTGGTTTCATCTTAATTCTACGCTCACGTTTACTTGTTAACAAACGAATTACAGGAGGTTGAATAACAGGTACAAGGGCCATGTAAGAATAAGCAGCAATTGCGATAGGACCAATCAGGTTTTTAACCGTTTCCCCATTAGGCATGATGTTAACACCATTTGCCAGTTTGGAAGAAATAAAGATCGCTGTTGGGCCATCAGCACCACCAATAATACCAATTGCACCAGCTTCAGGAGCAGAGAATCCAAGGTATAGTGCCCCAAGGAAGGTTAGAAAGATACCAATTTGAGCCGCAGCACCTAAAAGCATCAATTTTGGGTTTGAGATTAATGAAGAAAAATCTGTCATTGCACCCAAACCAAGGAAAATTAATGGAGGGTACCACCCTTGAACAACCCCCTGGTAAAGAATATTCAAAACTGAACCAGGTTCGTAAACCCCCAACTTTAGGTTGAAGTCGACTGCCTGGAACATGGGAATATTCCCAATTAAAATACCAAAACCAATTGGAATAAGCAGTAATGGCTCAAAATCGTACTTAATAGCCAGGAAGATAAAAAAGAACCCTACCAGCATCATTACCAGGTGTTGCCATGTTACGTTGGCAAAACCTGAAAATTCATAAAAGTTATACAGGCCCGAAACTGCATTCGGATATTGCTTATAAATAAAGCCATCGCCACTTAACTCTCCATCGCTGTTAATGCTGAGCACTCTTTTAGGTAGCTTAATAATTTCATCTCTTGTGGTATAGCTTGATCCCATGCTGTTCGGATCAGTATTTTTACGGAGATGGGTAATTTTTTTAGCATTGAAGAGCAGGACTACTTTGTCGTTTTCCAAATGCCATTTACCTGTGTAACGTTGCTTGGCAGAATCAAGGATGAAAGAATAGTCTTCATCAAAGCCTAAGGTTTTGAAACGCTCAACTGTTCTCGGGTTCTTATCTTCACTGCTTTCAGCATCATAAGTGGGGTTTGCTACGTAACCCCCCGCCCTGTTAATCCATTTTCCGGAAGTTAATTCTTCCGTAAGTGGTCCATTAGCCCAGGCAAACTGAGGAAGCAAAATAAGGAAAGCAGCTATTATCAGAAGTATATTTTTCATTTGAATTCCTTTCAATTAGCTGATTTCAATCAAAATATCATCCTGAAGAACGGCATCACCTTCTTTTACTTTGATGGCGCTAATAACTCCATCTTTTTCAGCAAGAACCTGGTTTTCCATTTTCATTGCTTCCATAATCATTAGGTTTTGACCGGTTTTAACTTCATCACCTTCTTTTACAGAAATCTTCAAAATTGTACCTGGCAGAGGTGCTTTAATAGTTTGACCTCCGGCAGCAGATTTCTGGATTTGCCCTTCGCCCGGTTGTTGAACAACTGGTTTACGAACAAGTCTTGGTGTTTTATTCTGTTTAACTTCGGCGTGAATTTCCACTTCGTATTTTGTTCCGTTCACTTCAATTGTGGCAACATTGTCTTCCAAATCCTGAATGTGAACATCATACGCATCGCCGCTTATGGTAAATTTGTACTTTTTCATCTGTTTATTATTTATTTTTCAATTGCCAGATGCCTGCCTGTCGGCAGACAGGGAACTCTCGATGCCCCGATAGTTATTGGGGTAATCATGCTCTAGTGTGAAGTTTAGCATGCTAAAATTCATGTTCGTTTCATTTTTCTTCTTTTTAAGGAAACATTTATTGACGCGGCCAGTTATTGGTCACACTGTAAATTTTAGAACTCCATGGAGAATAAGCCTTGCGTACCTTTTTAATGGTTACAATATTACTTTCTTCATCATGTAGTTCGTTAAAATAGAGATGTAGCGCAGTACTGATAGCAGCGGTTACGTTCCCTTCAATATGACATACTTCATCTTCGCAATGAGACTCCAGTTTCCTGGGTCGTTTTTTCAATTTAATATTGATCAGCTTGGGTAAACGGGTGAATACCAATACAAGCAAAGTCAATGAAATCAGTACGATAGAAAAACCAACCAGTGCCACTGTAAATCCTACATCAGTAAGGGAAGCTAATATGATTGCTAAACTGTTCATCGTTCTATTATAAAGGAATGTTAGAATGTTTCTTTGGAGGATTCACCAGTTTTTTGGTTGCAAGACTTTGTAGTCCGCGAATAATACGGAAACGGGTGTTTCTTGGCTCAATCACATCATCAATATAACCAAGTGAAGCAGCCTGATATGGATTAGCAAATTTTTCTTTGTAATCCTCTTCGTGTTTAGCGATAAAAGCTGCTCTTTCTTCAGGATCTTCAATTTTCTTGATTTTACGACCTTCAAGAACTTCAACTGCCCCGGCAGCACCCATTACAGCAATTTCTGCAGATGGCCATGCATAGTTTAAGTCACCACGCAGTTGTTTACATGACATTACATCGTGTGCACCACCATATGATTTTCGAAGTGTGATCGTAATTTTAGGAACAGTAGCTTCTCCGTATGCAAACATCAGTTTGGCGCCGTGAGTTATAATACCGCCATATTCCTGTCCACTGCCAGGTAAGAACCCGGGAACATCTACCAATGTAATAATTGGAATGTTAAAGCAGTCCAGGAAGCGTACAAAGCGGGCAGCTTTACGTGAAGCTTCAATATCAAGGACACCGGCAAGGTAATTAGGCTGATTTGCAATAATACCTACAGATTGACCGTCAAATTTGGCGAAACCGACAACGATATTTTTAGCATAATTCCTGTGAACTTCTAAAAACTCACCATTATCAACTAATGAATGAATTACATCTTTTATCTCGTACGGCTGGTTGGGATTCTCAGGAATAATTTCATTCAAAGAATCTTCCAAACGATCAATAGGGTCGTTGCATTCTATTACTGGAGCTTCCTCCAGGTTATTTTGTGGAAGGTAACTTAACAGCTTACGAATAAGCATGATCCCTTCCTGCTCATTCTCAGCAAGGAAGTGGGCAACACCCGATTTGCTTGCATGAATTTTACCTCCACCAAGGTCTTCAGTTGAAATGTCCTCACCGGTAACCGTTTTAACAACTTTAGGGCCGGTAACAAACATGTACGAATTCTCCTCGGTCATCATAATGAAGTCGGTAAGGGCAGGGGAGTAAACTGCACCCCCGGCACACGGGCCAAAGATTGCCGAAATTTGCGGGATTACCCCGGAAGCAAGAATGTTGCGTTCGAAAATCTCTGCATAGCCTGCCAGGCTTGTCACACCTTCCTGGATACGGGCACCCCCGCTATCGTTAATTCCAATTAGTGGTGCACCTACTTTCATGGCCATGTCCATAATCTTGCAGATCTTCATTGCGAAAGTCTCAGAAAGAGAACCTCCGAATACGGTGAAATCTTGCGCAAAAATGTAAACAACACGTCCGTCAATTGTTCCGTGACCGGTAATAACACCATCTCCAAGGAATTTTTTCTTTTCCATTCCAAAATTGGTGCAACGGTGGGTTACAAACATATCGAACTCTTCGAAACTACCTTCGTCAAGTAACATTTCAATACGTTCCCGTGCAGTAAATTTTCCTTTTGCATGCTGGGAGTCAATTCTTTTGATCCCGCCGCCTAACTTGGCTTCTGCACGTAAGTCAATTAGTTTCTTGATTTTATCTTGATTGCTCATCGGTATTATAAATAGAGATATTTCAGATTATTGTTCAGAGCAAAACTCAGTTAATACACCCATGGTTGCTTTTGGGTGAAGAAAACCAATATTCAATCCTTCAGCTCCTTTACGGGATGTTTTGTCAATTAGCTGAACACCTTTGCTTTCCGCTTCAGTTAAAGCTTCGTTTACATTGTCAACTGCAAATGCAAGATGATGGATTCCTTGCCCTTTCTTTTCAATAAATTTACCAATTGGGCCTGCCGGATCAGTGGATTCCAAAAGTTCAATTTTGGTGTCGCCTACTTTGAAAAAGGCTGTTTTTACTTTTTGATCTGTCACTTCTTCAATGGCATAACATTTCATACCTAATACATCCTCGTAATAAGGTATGGCCTCGTCAAGGCTTTTTACTGCTATTCCAATGTGTTCAATATGTGATACTTTCATCGTATTGTAATTAAAAATATATAAATGAAAAAAATATTTCCTATTCCATCTCTAAACATTATTCAGTAAAGCTTTTCAAACAAATAGCTCAAAAATTCGAAAATGCAGATAAATTTTTTTGCATTGTAAATGCTGAACAAAATTAGACTATTCAAAAAAGAACGATTTTAATAAGACTGCAAGCTTATTAAATAGTTGATAATTATTTAATAATATTCGTCAGGTTTAGGCAATTAAAAAGGCAGGGATAAGCCTGCCTGAGTTATCTTATACTTCCTGATGTTTTGATACAAAGTGAAAGTGAGCCCCGAAACGTTCAAATGCAGCTTTATCCAATTCTTCCCTGTGTTCCGGGTGTGCAATTGAAATCAGTAGACGGGCACGTTCCTGAAGGGTCTTTCCGTACAGGTTGATAGCCCCATACTCAGTAACTACCCAGTGCATATTAGCTCTTGTGCTAACAACGCCTGATCCCTGAATTAAGGTTGGACAGATTTTAGAAACGCCTTTTGCCGTTACAGATGGTAAAGCAATAATTGGTTTACCACCTATTGAGTGACCTGCACCGCGAATAAAATCAATTTGTCCACCAACACCTGAATAGTGTTTAATTCCAATTGAATCGGCACAAACCTGACCCGTTAAGTCGATTGCAAGTGCTGAGTTAATCGCAGTTACTTTGTCATTTTTACGAATAACATGCACATTGTTTGTGTGGGCAACATCCATCATTGCGACACGTGGGTTATCATCAACAAAATCGTAAAGAGCTTGTGATCCCATTAAGAATGAAGCTACCATTTTACCTTTGTCGATATTTTTATGTTTACCGGTAACAACCCCTTTTTCAACCAAAGGAAGAATACCATCAGCAAACATTTCAGTATGGACACCAAGGTCTTTGTGGTTTCCCAGTTGTGCCAGAACTGCATTGGGAATACCTCCAATACCCATTTGTAAACAAGCACCGTCTTCTACCAATTCAGCAACATTTTTACCAATAGCAATATCCAGGTCGGTTAATGGTGCCGGATCGTGAACATATAATTGAATGTCGTCTTCAACAAATAAATCAATCTCGTCAATGTGAACCATAGCGTCACCCCACGCACGTGGAACATTTGGGTTAACTGCAGCAATCACAACATCTGAACATTCAATAGCTGCAAGAGTTGCATCAACAGAAGTTCCAAGAGAAACAAAACCATGCTTATCAGGAGGTGAGCACATGATCATTGTTACATTTACTTTCAAATATCCTTCACGAATAAGTTTTTGGGTTTCACTTAGGAAAACAGGAATATAATCAGCATAACCAGCCTGGGTTTGTTTACGTAGGTTAGCCCCAACAAAGAACTGCTCTGAAACAAATATTCCTTCAAATTCAGGATTTGCAAAATCTACTTTATCCTCAATATGGATATGTTGTACCTTTACATCACAAAATTCTCCATTCCTTCCTCTTTCAACCATGGGCTTAATAAGCGTATGGGGTGTAACAGCCACACTACTAAGGTGTACGCGATCGCCCGATTTTATAACTTTAACTGCCTCCTCTGGAGATATGAATTTGATCTGTTTCATAATTTTATAATTAGAATATATTGCTCTTAAAATTTGGCGCAAATATAGAAATTAATCCTGCACTAAGAATTACCTAAAAGTTATTTTGAAGATGTATAAGTAATAAGCAGGTTTTGTAAAGTTAATGTTAACTTCAGAGGTTGGTTTCGAGGAGCACTTCATAATTCAGGTTGGTGAGAGGGTGAGAAAGTGGGAAAGGGAGAAGCTGAGAATATGGGTTGCGAGTTACGAGTTACGAGTTGTACAGGGGGTTCATCTTTCCAAAAGATGACACCCATTGTTTCCAAATACAGAAAGTTAAAATAAGAAATAAGGAACAAAAAATGGATAAGTACCTGACTGCCGGGTTAGGGGTTGCGCAGGCGACAAATTATAAGCACTGAGGTAAAATTCCAAATCCCAA
Source organism: Prolixibacteraceae bacterium (assembly GCA_028282195.1). Lineage (GTDB taxonomy): Bacteria > Bacteroidota > Bacteroidia > Bacteroidales > Prolixibacteraceae > Sunxiuqinia. The sequence goes on along the minus strand of JANQII010000102.1, from coordinate 65,968 downwards.
AAAACAAATTCCAAATCAAAATCAGGTAATCCAACAATCGAGTATCCATCAAGAATCAAGTATCGAGAATCAAGTATCGAGAATCAAGTATCGAGAATCAAGTATCGAGAATCAAGTATCGAGAATCAAGAATCGAGAATCAAGAATCAAATTCCCCCTATACGAGGATCAGAAATTCAACAAAGTTACCCACCCGAATATTGAAGTGATCCGGTTTCGAGAATAAAATATAAGCATTTGCGAAGTGTATAAAAACAATAATGGGAACCATTCGGGTATGAATAGCTCCCATCCACTTCGGGTAATCGAAATTACCTTCCATGTCAGGCTACTGTTATTTTGGCTGGCTATCTTCCGTGGCCGAAACCATTTCTGATAACCCTTATCCTTCCCATGTTCCCTTTTACAGTTGCATTTTCCGGATGTCTTTTCGGTAATTCCCGAAGGATTTACCTTCCCAGACGAAGTTTTTGACATCCTCCAGATATGATAGGTCTTGCGATCTTCATTTCTGATGTTGATTTCAAAAACCGAGGCTTCTGTAATCTCACTTCCGTTTCAGAACCGGGGTTCTTCAGCAGAAGAGTTTGTCATTTATAAAAACTACTTGCCCGTTTGCACGGGGTTCGTTATTATTCAAGCTTTAAAAGAACTGGTCTTTTGTGGCTAAAACTTCGGCTCTTTCAATGTGCAAATCCAAGGATTTGGAAGAGTTGAATCTGGCTCGGCTAAGAGCTTTTTTCGCCTCCACATTTTCTGAGCTGCCTTTTATCGCTCACCTGATACAATCAAAAGTACTAAAGATAAGTTACTTGGTGCAAATTTTTTTGAGGTTTTAAATTCACTTTAAATTCACGTACGAAATCAACAAATGTTAGTAACTCCCATATAGTCAGTATTAATAGGGTACTTAGGAGATTTTTTTGTCTTTTTTTAGCGATATTAACAGTCAATGTATGCAGGAAATTAACAGTTGAACATCTAATTTTTTGAAAATGAGTTTGCTTTTTTGATTTGATAAATTCGGATAAAGGTTGATTTTCTGTAAGAATGAAAATTAAAAGAGAAATATTTTCCAGGGAAAGCAAAAAAATGCCCTTCGAAAAGGGCATCTCACATACGATATTTTTAATTGATTTAACAGCCTTCAGAACTGGTATCATTAACTTTTTCTTTATACCATTTAAGAGGAAATGATGATGGACGTTCAATAGGTAGCCCATAAAGACGATCCATTATTAATGAAGCCAATACTCCAAGTGCTCTTGAAACCCCGAAAAGAACAGTATAAAATGTGTGTTCCTCAATTCCATAATGGTAAAGTAGCGATCCGGAATAAGCGTCTACATTTGGCCATGGATTTTTCACTTTTCCGGTTCCTTCAAGAATCGGAGGAACAACTTTATGAAGCGTATTCACAATGTGAATCAGCGAATCATCTTTTACATATTTCTTAGCAAACTCTTGTTGTGCTGTAAAACGAGGGTCCGTTTGGCGCAATACAGCATGTCCATAGCCTGGAATAACACGACCTTCAGCAAGGGTCTTTTTCGCATATTCAATGATTTGCTCTTCGCTTGGTTTTTCGGTATCAAGTTCCTGAATTAAATCAAAAATCCAGTTTATTACCTCCTGGTTTGCATATCCGTGAAGTGGTCCTGCCAAGCCCAGCATACCAGCTGCATAAGCATAGTATGGATTACTTAGGGCCGAGCCAACCAGGTGAGTCGTGTGTGCAGAAACATTACCACCTTCATGGTCAGCATGAATTACCATATAAAGGCGAAGTAAACGTTTCACTTCTTCGCTGTCGTGTCCCATCATGTGCCCCAGGTTACCTGCCCAGTCAAGACGCGGATCTGGTTCAATATGATCATCATTGTGGAAATTACGCCTGTAAATGTACGCTGCAATTCTTGGCAGGCGGGCAATCAGGTTCATCACATCCTCATAAGTTGTGTCCCAGTAATGTTTTTTATGAACACCTGCACGATAAGCTTTTTGGAAAATCGAATCAGTGGCCATACTCAAAATTGCTGCACTGAACTGGGTCATTGGTTTTGAATTTTTAGGCAATGCGTCGATTACGTCAAACACGTGCTGTGGAACGTGTGCTCGTGTGGCCCAGTCTTTGCTAATGTTTAAAACGTCATCTCTTTCAGGTATCTCACCAATAAGCATTAAATAGAAAAGACCTTCAGGAAGTGGTTCACCTTCCGGATTTAAACGCGGAAGTTTTTCTCTTAAATCAGGAATTGAATAACCACGGAAACGAATCCCTGTAGTTGGGTCAAGCTTTGATGTATCTGTTATCAGGCTTGGAACGCCTTTCATACCTGTCATTACCTGTCCAACAGTTACTTCTGCCAGAACTTTGTCACTATACTCTGATTTGAGCTTTTGATATTCAGCAATGCACTTGCTTGCCTTTTGATAAAACCGATTTTTAATGTATTCCATTGTTATTATTTTTAGTTATTCGTTTTTGCCTAGTAAGTTAATGAATATTACTGATAATTTCATCAGCAAATTCAGTTGTTGTTAAAAGTGTTGCCCCTTCCATCATTGCATATAGATCAGATGTTACCCTTCTTTTTGAAAAAGCATGCTCCATTGCATCAAGTACATGTTCCGCAGCTTCATTCCAACCCAGGTATTCAAGCATCATTACTCCCGAAAGAATCAAAGAACTTGGATTTGCTTTTCCCGTTCCGGCGATGTTCGGGGCTGTACCATGGGTAGCTTCGAAAATGGCATAGCCACTTTGATAATTGATGTTTGCACCGGGAGAAATTCCAATTCCACCTACCATTGCAGCAAGTTGATCCGAAACATAATCACCGTTCAAATTCATTGTGGCAATTACAGAATGATCATATGGATGAAGTAAACTGTCCTGTAAAAAAGCATCGGTAATAACATCTTTTATAATGACTTTTCCCGTTTTTTTAGCTTCTTCCAATGCTTTTTGAGCATCAATTTGCCCTTTTTCAGTCTGTATATTTTCATATTGTCTCCATGTGAAAACATCTGCTTCAAACTCATTCTCAGCTAAATCGTATCCCCAGTTTTTAAAAGCACCTTCCGTAAACTTCATAATATTTCCTTTATGAACCAATGTTACAGAAGGAAGATTTCTATCTATTGCATATTGAATAGCATCTCTGATCAATCGCTCAGAACCTTCTTTCGAAATTGGTTTAATTCCAAAAGATGTTGTTTCAGGGAACCGAATCTGTGTTGATCCCATCTCATTAATCAGAAAATCACGAAACTTTTGAGCTTTTTCATCGCCTGTCATAAACTCTATCCCGGCATAAATATCTTCCGTATTCTCACGGAAGATATGCATATCAACCAAAGAAGGATAGCGGATCGGTGAGGGTACACCTTTAAACCAGCGAACTGGTCGTAGGCAAACGTATAAATCAAGTGTTTGTCGTAATGCAACATTTAATGATCGAATACCTCCGCCAACAGGGGTTTGCAGTGGTCCTTTAATTCCTACAAGATATTTTTTGAATTCTGCAAGTGTGTCTTCCGGTAGGTAATTCCCCGTTTTTTTATAAGCTTTTTCTCCTGCAAGAACTTCTTTCCAGGCTAACTTTTTTGAATCTCCATAGGCTTTTTCAATGGCAGCGTTCAATACCCGTTGACTTGGAACAGTAATGTCCTTCCCAATACCATCTCCTTTAATAAAAGGGATTATTGGGTTATCTGGTACTTGAAGCTTACCATTATTTATTATTATTTTACTTCCCATGCAATATTCAGTTAGCCCAATTTATTTTGCAGATTCTCATCGATAGCACTTAAAAATTCTTCTGTTGTGAGATAATGTTCTTCTTTTAAATCTTTTTCATGTATGATGAGAGCAAGGTCTTTGGTCATTTTTCCACTTTCAACAGTTTCAATGCAAACTTGTTCGAGTGTCTCTGAAAAATTAATGAGTTCCTGATTGTCATCAAGTTTGCCCCTGAAAGCTAAACCACGGGTCCATGCAAATATTGAAGCAATTGGGTTTGTTGATGTTGGCTTGCCTTGTTGGTGCTGACGGTAATGCCTGGTAACTGTGCCGTGGGCAGCTTCAGCTTCCATCGTTTGTCCGTCAGGGGTAACTAATGTTGAGGTCATTAACCCCAGTGATCCAAAGCCTTGAGCAACAGTATCTGATTGTACATCGCCATCGTAATTTTTACATGCCCAAACAAAGCCACCCTCCCATTTCATGGCTGCAGCAACCATGTCGTCGATCAAACGATGCTCGTAAGTTATGCCAGCTGCTTCAAATTTGTCTTTAAATTCTTCGTCAAAAACTTTTTGGAAAAGGTCTTTAAAACGGCCATCATATTTTTTAAGGATGGTGTTTTTAGTTGACATATAAAGCGGCCAGGTTTTATCAAGAGACTGGTTCATGCAGGCACGGGCAAATCCAATAATCGATTCGTCCGTGTTGTACATGGCCATTGCAATGCCATCGCCTTCAAAATCATATACATCGAATGATTGTGGCTCACTTCCATCTTCAGGAGTAAAAGTAATGGTTAGTTTGCCTTTTCCTTTTGTAAGGAAATCGGTTGCACGATATTGGTCACCAAAAGCATGACGTCCGATACAAATTGGTTTTTTCCAGCCCGGAACCAACCGTGGAATATTATTAATAATAATGGGTTCCCTAAAAACAGTTCCTCCCAGTATATTTCGGATAGTACCGTTTGGGGATTTCCACATGTGTTTCAATCCAAATTCTTCAACTCGTGCTTCATCAGGGGTGATGGTAGCACATTTAATTCCCACACCGTATTTTTTAATTGCATGCGCTGCATCAATTGTAATTTGATCGTCGGTTTCATCGCGGCTTTCCATGCCCAGATCAAAATACCTGATGTCCAAGTCAAGGTAAGGGAAAATCAGTTTTTCTTTAATGAATGACCAAATAACCCGGGTCATTTCGTCCCCATCCAGTTCAACAACCGGATTAACTACTTTAATTTTTTTCATTTTCGGGTGTTTTTATGATTAGTTATGAATTTTGTTTTTTTATGAGATTTAATGCTGAGCCTGCTTTAAACCAATCGATCTGTTGTTGATTATATGAGTGGTTTAAAATGATATTCTCCTTGCTTCCATCTTTATGTACTATTTCAAGTGTAAGCGGTTTGCCGGGAGCAAAATCAACTAAATCAATAAAGTTGAAGGTGTCATTTTCGTTGATTTTGTCATAGTCATTTTCATTTGCAAAAGTTAACCCAAGCATACCCTGTTTTTTGAGGTTGGTTTCGTGGATTCTGGCAAATGATTTTACAATAACAGCTTTTACTCCCAAATGACGTGGTTCCATAGCGGCATGCTCACGTGAAGAGCCTTCTCCGTAATTGTGGTCACCAACTACTATTGATGGAACTCCTGTAGCTTTGTATTCACGCTGAACTTTGGGAACTTCATCGTAAACCCCAGTCAACTGGTTTTTTACTTTATTGGTTTCACCATTGAAAGCATTTACAGCTCCTATCAACATATTGTTTGATATATTGTCCAAATGACCACGGTAACGAAGCCAGGGACCTGCCATTGAAATATGGTCGGTAGTACATTTGCCTTCCGCCTTTATCAGAAGTTTTGCCCCTTCAATGTTTTTGCCATTCCATGGTTCAAAAGCTGTCAGTAACTGCAAACGATTAGAGTCATCTGCAACTACAACTTCAACAGAAGAACCATCCTCAGCTGGTGCCTGGTAACCGGGATCTTTAACGTCAAATCCATTTGGTGGTAATTCAAATCCATGTGGAGGATCAAGCATTACTTGTTCGCCTTCTTCATTGGTGTATGAATCTTTCAATGGATTGAAACGCAAATCCCCCGCAATGGCCATTGCCGTTACCAGTTCGGGAGACGCAACAAATGCATGCGTGTTTGGGTTTCCATCAGCTCGTTTCGAAAAATTTCTGTTAAACGAATGAATAATCGTGTTAATACGTCCGTCTTTTACTGATGGCCGGTTCCATTGACCAATACAGGGGCCACAGGCATTGGCGAAAACTTTACCACCGATTTTTAAAAAGGTGTCTATAAAACCATCTCTCTCAATTGTGTACCTTACCTGTTCCGATCCCGGGGTAACCGTAAACTCTGATTTGGCAACAAGCTTTTTTTCAATTGCTTGATTTGCAAGGGATGCAGCCCTTGAAATATCTTCATAAGATGAATTAGTACACGAACCAATCAGACCAACTTCAATTTTAGTTGGCCACCCGTTTTTTTCGGCTTCTTCTGCCATTTTTGAAATAGGCGTAGCACGGTCTGGGGTAAATGGCCCATTTATATGTGGTTCCAATTCATCCAGGTTGATTTCTATTAGTTGATCAAAGTACTGTTCCGGATTTGTGTAAACCTCTGGATCTGCCATAAGATGCTCTTTAACTCCATTAGCTAAGTCAGCAACTTCAGATCGTCCTGTTGACCTGAGGTAACGCTCCATGGATTCATCATAGCCAAAGGTTGAAGTTGTTGCACCTACTTCTGCTCCCATGTTACAAATAGTTCCTTTTCCAGTTGCAGAAAGTGCTTCTGCACCTTCGCCAAAATATTCAATGATACAACCGGTCCCACCTTTAACAGTAAGTATTCCAGCTACTTTTAAGATTATATCTTTGGGGGCTGTCCAGCCATTTAGTTTGCCTGTTAGTTTAACACCAATCAGCTTCGGGAATTTCAATTCCCAGGGCATTCCTGCCATCACGTCAACCGCATCTGCACCGCCAACTCCAATTGCGATCATTCCTAGCCCTCCGGCGTTCACGGTGTGTGAGTCGGTTCCAATCATCATTCCTCCGGGGAAAGCATAGTTTTCCAAAACTACCTGGTGAATAATACCTGCACCAGGTTTCCAAAAACCAATTCCATATTTATTTGATACTGATTCAAGGAAATTGAAAACTTCCTTGTTGGTGTTTAGGGCGTGTTTTAAATCTGTCACTCCTTCTACATGAGCCTGAATAAGATGGTCACAATGAACTGTAGAGGGAACTGCAGTTTTACTTTTTCCAGAGTTCATAAACTGGAGTAAAGCCATCTGTGCAGTTGCATCTTGCATAGCAACACGGTCAGGTGCAAAATCAACATAGTCAACTCCTCGTTGAAAGTCTTTTACTTCCTCAGGATTAAATAGATGAGAGTAAAGGATTTTTTCAGAAAGTGTAAGTGGTTTTTTCAGGACTTCTCTGGCTTTTTGTATACGGACGCCAAAATTCCCGTAGGTACTTTTAATCAATTCAAGATCAAACATATTTATGGTTTTTAAATTGTGTTTGTTTGCGGCAAATAATTTTCACCATTTTTAACAAAAACAAGGCTCAAAGGTTTCCATGTTTCCAGGATTGCCTTTAAGATATTAAAAAAACATTAGTAAAATATGTAGTTATGTATATGTTTTAAAAATGAGGGCTTATTTAAAATTGATTTAAAGAACCAGTTGCTTAACTCTTTTGAGGAACCTTATACCATTTATTAATTGGTTGGGGTGGTGAGTAGCTTTTTAGATAGTTGATTGCTTTTTCGCTTGTGTTGGCAATAAAATATAAATCCCTGTAGGCAGGTTTGGCAAATTTCTCATCAAAAGTACGCTCAAATTGCTTGAATAGATCATTGTAAAACCCGTTAGTATTTAGAAAGATGATGGCTTTATTGTGGTAGTCGAGCTGCTTGAGAGTTATAACCTCAAGTATTTCTTCTAAGGTGCCGAAGCCACCAGGTAAAGCAATGAAAGCATCTGATAAATTACGCATGATAGATTTGCGTTCCATCATGTCTTTTGATACAATCAATTCATCAGCATGATCTGATGCCAATTTATGACCATTCAGCTTTTCGGGAATGACCCCAATGGTTTTTGCACCTGCATTTTTAGCTTCTTTCAAAACGGTTTCCATTAAGCCAACATTGGCACCACCATTTACAAGTGTGTGTTTCTGTCCGCCAATTAATTTTGAAAGCTTAATGGCTTCTTCAATATAAACAGGATTAATGGCGTTACTGGAGGAAGAAAAAATACAGATTTTCATAAACTGGATTCTGGATTATTACATACTGGATGCTAGATAAACAAAGAAATTCTCAAAAACCCTAATGACTGACCGTCACCCTGAACTTGTTTCAGAGTCTGTTTAGACGAAGATCCAGATCCGGCAGCTGCCGGACAGGATGACATGCACTGGTTAAGGTTTGGTTTTTGAGAACCTCTGTGTATTATGCATCAATGTTTGCGTAAATTGCATGTTCTTCAATGAACTGTCGTCTCGGTGGAACTTCATCACCCATAAGCATACTGAAAATATGGTCAGCTTCAGCGGCATTTTCAATAGTCACCTGGCGCAATGTTCGTCTTTCAGGATCCATGGTTGTTTCCCAAAGTTGTTCGGCATTCATCTCACCAAGACCTTTGTAGCGTTGTACGCCTACACTTGAATCTTTACCATCGCCAAACTCATCAATAAACTGAAGGCGTTGCTGTTCATTCCACGCATAGGCCTCTTTCTTTCCTTTTTTCACCAGGTAAAGAGGAGGGGTTGCAATATAAAGGTATCCTGATTTAATCAGGTCTTTCATAAAGCGGAAGAAGAAAGTCATAATTAATGTTGCAATGTGGCTACCGTCCACATCGGCATCTGTCATGATAATGATTTTATGATAACGTAGCTTTGCAAGATTGACAGCTTTTGAATCTTCTTCAGTACCAATTGTAACACCTAATGCAGTGAAAATATTTCGGATTTCTTCGTTCTCAAAAACTTTGTGTTGCATGGCCTTTTCCACGTTCAGGATTTTACCACGCAATGGCAAAATAGCCTGGAAGCGACGGTCACGTCCTTGTTTGGCCGTACCACCTGCTGAATCACCCTCAACCAGGTATACTTCGCATTTAGCAGCATCTTTATCAGAACAGTCGGCCAATTTACCTGGAAGGCCACCTCCGGAAAGAACATTTTTGCGTTGTACCAATTCGCGGGCCTTACGGGCAGCATGGCGAGCCTGAGCTGCAAGAATAACTTTGTTTACAATAGCTTTTGCAGACTTCGGGTTTTCTTCCAGATAGTTTGAAAGCATTTCACTTACAGCCTGATCAACGGGAAGGCTTATCTCTGAGTTCCCGAGTTTTGTTTTTGTCTGACCTTCAAACTGGGGCTCAGCCACCTTTACCGAAACAACTGCCGTTAAACCTTCACGGAAGTCATCACCGCTAATATCGAATTTTAATTTAGCCAGCATTCCCGAGTTCTCCGCATAGTTTTTTAAAGTTCGCGTTAAACCACGGCGAAAACCAGTTAAGTGGGTCCCACCTTCAATCGTATTGATGTTATTCACATAAGAGTGAATATTTTCCGTAAAAGAGGTATTGTAGTGCAATGCAATTTCAACCGGGATTTCAGCTTTTTCGGAAGAAATGTGAATGGTTTCCTCAATCAATTTTTCTCTGGCTGCATCAAGATATTCAACAAATTCTTTTAAACCTTCTTCTGAATAAAAACTTTCGTGCCTGTGATTACCCTCTTCATCAACTTCCCGGAGATCCGTAATTTTCAGGGTAATTCCTGCATTCAGGAATGCAAGTTCGCGCAAACGGGCAGAAAGAATATCATACTTGTATGTTGTAGTCAGAAAAATATCTGTATCTGGCTTAAAAGTAACAATTGTTCCTGTTACATCAGTTTCGCCGATAACTTTGGCATCATACTGAGGGCGTCCAATGCTGTATTCTTGCACCCAAACTTTTCCATCCCTGTGGACTTCTGCTTTTAAGTGGGAGGAAAGTGCATTTACACAGGATACACCAACACCGTGCAATCCCCCGGAAACTTTATAGCTGTCCTTGTCGAATTTACCACCGGCATGAAGAACGGTCATTACAACCTCCAACGCCGATTTGTTTTCTTTTGAGTGGGTTTCTGTAGGGATACCACGGCCATCATCTTTGACAGTGATTGAATTGTCTTCGTTGATAATTACATCAATATTATTACAGTAGCCAGCCAGTGCCTCGTCAATCGAGTTGTCAACTACTTCGTAAACAAGGTGATGCAATCCTTTTTCATTTACATCACCGATGTACATTGCCGGACGCTTACGTACGGCTTCCAAACCTTCAAGTACCTGGATACTATCCGCAGAATAGTTCCCATTTCCATTACCGTTGGTTTGTTGCTGATCTAATTCACTCATCTATATTCTGTTTAATTTTACTCAAAAAACCAGTTCCATGTGGCGGAGCACATTCTAAATTTTTTATTTTGAAAATCGGTTCATTTATCCGATTCCCCGAAGCTCATTTTTATGATGGATATATGGTTCGAAAGGTGTCTAAATTTCAATCTTTTGCTCATCATTCTTTTCCCGCTACATATAACACACAAATATACTAAAAATATGCTTAGATCAGCTATCTCAGGGTATTGCAATATGTTAAAGTTTTCAACAAAATGTTGAAAACTAAGGTGCAGATTTTCAGCCTATTAGAGAGGTGGAGAAAATATTGAAAAATTTACTCGTTTTATTTAGCTAAAAAGTCTTTGTTTAAAACGAATAACTAGCTCCAAACAAGAGGTTAAAACCTTGTTTTGCATAGCCTGACCAACTTTCATATTTTTGGAAGGCAAAGTTGTTTGCACGACCGAAAAAGCTCAGCTGAGGACTGTATTGATATTCAACCCCAAAATTCAGATCAAAAACAGGATCCATAGTTATATTTCTGGCCTGAAACCCTTCTGTAGTTAAGGTTGATATTTCTGTTGCATTACGTTCCCCGATAATGATAACATCTGCCGTGAAACTTAAAGGGCCATCTGGTTTAAACAGAGTTGAAATAGTTGCATCAAACTCAGGTTTATGCCATGGGTGTTCAAGCACTTCTAAATCATAGGAATAGAAATTCCCTTTAAAATGAAAATTAAATAAATCAGACGCTGTATAATATAATTCGGTGATTACAGTTAGTTGATTTAAATCATCATATATTACCTCAAAAGTATTGTCTAAGCTTATGGGTTCTATGGTGTTAATGTTTGGGTCTGTAATGCTGTTTATGACATAAAAATGTTCACTCTTAATTGAAGCATAATCAAGCTGGATCCTGTAATTGAACTTTTGACTGAATTTACCATTAATCCCCCCAAATAATATGTATTGATGTTCGCTGTTTTTAATATCCTGGTAAGGGTTTACAAAAGGATTTTCTTTGGCTATAACTGAGTAATGATTGTGTTGCAGAAAACCACCAGCGCCTGCATAAACTTTGATAATATTCTCAATTGGGGACCATTCTCCACGAATGTTTGGTGTAAGCAGGAAACGAGCATCTTCATCATCGTCAATCATTAAAGAAAGGTTGAGTCCCGCTTTGAGTAAGGCATTGTCGGCTTCCAGTAATACGGCTGGGCTGGCATTGAGCAGGATTTGTTGTTTTTTTCCGTAAGCATTGCTGGTTGTGTTGAAAATGCTATCAGTATTTAAATAACTAACAGAAGCATCAAGCAAACCTTTAAATGAGTCAAATTCATGAGCAAGGCTGGTGCTTAGTTCAGCAAAATTTTCAGTTTGACCGGTTTTTGTGCTGAAATATTGATAGTTTAGCTTGATCGCATAATCTGTGTCGGCCCTGTTTGACTCATTGCTGTATAAGTCAAGTGAAAGGCCACCTTTTGTAAAAGCTTGTTTTTGTTGCCAGTTACTTATAACTGTTTCTTTTCTTTCGTCTGCAATTTGCGGACCAGTGTATCCGTAATAACGATGAGCATCACGACTAAAATAAAGCTTGGTTTGCAGGTTGGAACCACTGAGGTAATGTTTGCTGTATAGTTCTGCTAATGAATTACTAAATGGCGCCTTTACTTTATCGTCATTAATCAGCTTTACCTTACCGTTTGATGAAATGTGTTTAAAGTGTAGGCCAAAGTCTGAATTCTTTCCGCCATCAGCATTGTAGAATAATTCGGCGTAAGGGGTTTGATAATTGCCAACTCCGGCTTTTAAAAGCCCTTTCCCGACCTCAGCTTTAGGTTCACCAACCATTTCAGCTGCTTGTACAGGATCGGTTGAAAAAGTACGGAAAACGGGTTGTGGATTTATTTTATAATTAAAGGTTGGTTTATCAGTTTTGGCATCTTCAATTTTTGGAATGTCATTTATTTTAAATGCGTCTGATATGCTCGGTTGATATGCTTTTACTACTTCAACTTCTTTGCGAAGACTGTCTTGTTGCGCATTTGAAAAGAAAGGAGCAAAAACGAATGTCAGTATAAAACTATATTGAATGAGTTTATTCTTCATGTTTCAGTAATTTTCTGTTAGCGTTGGTTGATATCAATTTTCATTGGGCTTTCTTCTGTTTGCTGGCTTGCCTGTATTTTATCTTCAAGGTGTTTTAGTTTTGCCGAAGCTGTTTCGATAATTCCGTCATCTTCAACCGGGTAATTTTCAACAATACTTTTAATGGTATGCATTGCCTGGAATTCATCTCCTTGAGTTAAATATATATCCGAAAGAAGGATAAAACTTTTTGCTAACCAAAATTGGTGTGGGGTATTCTTCGAAATGAAATCCATCACTTCTTCTTCCGCTTTTTCAAGATTGTTTTGACTGGTCAGAATTTCAGCAATCAGGAATTTTGCTTCTGCTCCCTCCTGTGACTTGGTATCTTCAGCCAGATCTCCAAATATCGGAAGTGACTTCGCAGCTTGATTATTGTTGTAATAACTTTTGGCAAGCTTGTAATTGGCTTCTCGTTTTAATATGTCCGTTAGCTTATCGGAAGTTAGCAAGCTTTTAGCCGCATCAATCGTGGCAGGATAATTTGCCAGTTCATAGTAGCAGCGCATTTTTCCTGCACGGGCTTTTAATAAATTCCATTTGGTGTTCGAAGTTTGCTCGAGTCTTTCAAAATAGCTTAAGGCTTTTTCATAATTCGATGCATTAAATTGAAGCTCTGAAGCCTTAGATAAAGCGGGTTCTGTAAATATATTATCGGATTGATCCAGTACGTACTCATAGTTATTTAAGGCAAGGTTAAATTCTTTGTCCTGATAACGACTTTCTCCTAAATAAAAATGTGCGTTTATGGCAAAGCTTCCGGAAGGATATAATCGCAGATATTTTTCAAGCTGATCTTTCGCTTTTGGGTCTCTTGCCATGTAAAGCTTCTCGGCAGCAAGGTAACTTAATGAATCTTGTTCTGAGATTGAAACATGAACTCCGGAACCTAATCTGCGTGTGTACGCAAAATACCCATCCACATTGTTCATTTCTACATAATTGTTCTTAATTCCAAGCAGTGCGGCCTGTGCTTCAGGGCTATCCGGGTATTGCTCAACAACTTGTTTATAATAAGGCATAGACTTTTTGAAGTCTCCCTGATTGTATAGGATCAATCCTAACTGAAGCATGGCTTTGGGACGGTAGCTGCTTTGTGGGTGCTCGTCCAGCAAATCCTGGTAATAGCCGGAAGCCACTTTGGGTTGCCCGTTACGTTCGCATGCTCTACCCAGTTCGTAAAATGCATCATCAAGCATAGCCGATTCGTTAAACGTCTGAACAAGTGAACGTAAAGTGCTTATTTTTTGTCCTTGCTCTTGTAAAAGGCCAAGACAAATAGCTTTTTGAAACAACGCGTAATCCGGATCATAGCTTTTCAAACTATATGATTCTTCATAGCTTTTAATGGCGTTTTTGTAGTCCCTGGAGAGATACAGACAATCTCCTAAACGGTTAAAAGCATCAGCAAGCTTTTCAGTTCTGTCATCTTTATTAGCTAGTAAAAACTTTTCAAACATCGATTTTGATGAAGTATAATCTTCCAGCTTAAAATAAGCATACCCCAGGTTATAATAAATGGTTTGAAATTCGGGTAATGAAATAGCACCAGGAGTTTGCAAAAAGCGGTTAAATCCTGCAATTGCAGAATTGTAATCCTGCAAACGATAATTGGCTTCGGCTTTCCAAAAGGTAGCTGATGCTTTCAGGTTGCTGTTATATTGTCCGTTTTGTAAGGAGGTGTCGAAGAACTTGATTGCACCTATGTAATCAAGGTTGTTGAACATTTCCAGTCCGCGGTAGTAAGTTACTCTTTGATATGCTTTCTTTACGGAAGTATTTTTTACCTGTATTTTTTCAATGGAGGCAATTGCATCCCTGTAATTGCTGGTACTCATGTAAACATTCACCAAATAATCGTAAGCTACATCATTCCTTTCCGAATTAGGGTAAAGCGAAATGTATTTATCAAATGCTTTTATCGTTTCGTTGAAAGGAGAATAGGAAAGCTCGTAAGTGATTTTTGCAAAATTGAAAAGAGCGTCTTCTTTTATTTCAGCATTAAAATCCATTTCAGAAGCTGCTTCAAATGCTACCCTGGCTTTGTCTTTATCGCCAGCATTGATATATGAGTCTGCTAAATGATAGTAAGCATTTTGTGCTAGCTCGTCTTTTCCTTTCGATGCAAAAACCAATGGGGCAATAGCTTTTACATAGTCACCATTTACATAGTAGCAATAACCTAACATGTAGTTTTCATCACGCTGACGGCTTTTGGTTTCATCAAAATAGTTTTCAAAATGAGGAATGGCATTGTCAAACTGATTTAAATGAAAGTACGAACTTCCAATAATCTTTTCGAGGCCAGGCTTCTGGTCTGCTTTCACTTTGCTTAAAAGCGGAACTGTAAAATCAACTACCTCTCCATACTTGCCTTGCTTATAATAAATCTGGCTCATATAAAAAGGAATAACCCCTGCGAAAGCCTGATTATCCTTCAATTTCTCAAATTCAGAAATAGCTGCATCATAATCTTCCTGCATGTATTTAATATGTGCCCAGTAGTACCTGGCGGGTGCAGCATACAAGTTTTTAGTGTCTTTTATTCTGGTAAATTCCTTTTCTGCCTGCTGGTATTTTTTTGTTTTGAAATAGGAGTAACCTTTTTGGTAGCTGATCTTTATCTGATCATCTTTACTCAATGATCCCGATTTAAGTTTACGATACGATTTCAGCATTTTACCATATTGACCTTCATTGAACTGGTAGTTTCCAAGTTCAAACCAGGCTTTGTTGGTGTATGGGCTTTCAGGATGTTTGTCGATAAATTGCTCTACCAGCTTAAGGCTGTTGTCATTTTCAAGTCGTAAAGCACAAATGGCTTGATAAAACATGGCTTCCGACTGTATCTCAGTATCCATCCCGGCTTCTTTTGAAATGCTTTCAAATTTTTCCTGGGCCGCGATAAATTTATTTTTATTGAAAAGTTCTTTTGCCTGTTGGATGTCTGCTGCAAGAGAAGAGTAATATTCAGTTTGCTGTGCAAAAAGCATTGCCGGGAACAAACCAACCAGCAGCATAAGCAGAAAACATTTTGTTCTCATAGACTTTGTTTTATTTTTTTGATAAAAATAGCTAATCTGTTTTCGAATCTGGCCGGTTCAGCAACCGACTTCTTAACAAGAAACTGTTTATTTCCCTACATTATTATTTGCAAAGTGTTTTTTTTATTTTTGGGTGCTGCGGTTTTTAACCGCATATTAACTGGAAGTTGGAAACTTTCACACCCTTAATCGGGGAAAAGTTAGTTTTGTGAAGAGCAATCAAAAACTAGTTACATGGAAAACAATGCGATTATTTCTCTAAAAAATGTTGATGTATTTCAACAGGAAAAGCTTATTTTGAATAATGTAAATCTTGACATTGAAGCTGGAGAGTTTGTTTATCTTATTGGTAAGGTGGGGAGTGGAAAATCAAGCTTAATTAAAATTCTTAATGCTGAACTTGGTTTGTATGCCGGCGAAGCCAATATTGCTGGTTACGACTTGCAAAAAATTAAACGTTCAGAAGTTCCTTTTTTAAGAAGAAAGTTGGGCGTTGTTTTTCAGGATTTTCGTTTGTTGTCTGATCGCAATGTATATGAAAACCTTGCTTTTGTGTTGAAAGCAACCGGTTGGAAGCAGGCAGATATTAAAAGCCGTGTTGAAGAAGTACTTGAGAAAGTTGGAATGACCGAGCATCAAAAGCAAATGCCACATGAACTTTCCGGTGGTGAGCAACAGCGCATAGTAGTTGCAAGGGCTTTGCTCAATGATCCTGAAATTATACTTGCCGATGAACCAACAGGAAACCTTGATCCGGAAACTTCGGAGGATTTAATGAAAATATTTAAAGAAGTTAATGAGCAAGGGAAAACCATTTTAATGGCTACCCATGATTACCCCATGTTGGATAAATACCCTGCCCGTACATTAATTTGTGGCGATCAACAAGTGATAGAGGCAAATAAAGGTAATGAGGAAATGAACTTTTCTGAGCTGTTGGAAGAGTAGGGTGCAGCGGATTTTATCCGCGGGTTAGAATGGCGAATCGGAATTCGCCATACCCGGGCAGGTAGGGATCCTTACTATTAAAAACACCAGCAGCCAGGCCAATCTTTCCAGTCTTTTACAAATCTGGCTTTGACAGGATTATTAAGTGTATATTTTATTGCGTAATACAAATGATTGTTATCCCTGATAGTAGTGTCAAAGCTCTCTTTTTGCCAAACTGTTCCCCGGCGTTTCAAGTGCTTATTAATCTTATTCGCGGAGAAACGTTTTACAGAGTATAGGATATCCTGTAAATAAACAGGTGCATTGTCCTGGTCCTTCTCATATAATCCAAATACCCAATGGATGTGATTGGGCATGATACAATAAGCGAAATTCTCCAGTTTTTGCTGTTCCCAAAAGTGAAAGCTTTCCTTTAATATTTCAATAATACGTGGAGACATTAAGTCAATTGAGGTCATCTTCTTTGTATGCAGTAAATTATTATAGGCTTTTAGGTATTTACCTTTGGTTGAGGAATACTCTGATTTCAGTTTGTTAATTATTTGTCTTGTTGAATGCTGTTTTTCCTGGAATATTATTTGATTCTTAAGCTGTTCCAGTTTTTTTGAATAGCGCATTAATGCTTTGCGAGGAATGGCATCGCTTAAACTCCAGGTTACAAAATATGCCTGACCGGGTTGCTGGAAGTGGGGAAGGCGGTGCTTGTAGTATTCTTTCTTTTTCATTGGGATGGAATTTATGCTTCAAGATACAAATATATATTTGGATGAGTGGAGTATGGTGCGAATTGTTTTTTTAAAGACCAGCCCATATTCTCCTTGCCCGGGTGCTGCGGATTCCGATCCGTAGTGGTTATGTATTATGGCGAATCGGAGTTTGCCACACCCGGGGATGGTGGTTGTTCCTGGAATGAGTATGGTTATTGGGATAATGGTGATTGTGCTTCTGGTTATGAGTGTGCTCGTTGGGAAGAAAATGATGTTGTTTATAGGGTTGAAGGGAATTATTGGTATAAGTATACTTGTAGGAGAAGAGGTATTTTGTCTAAAGGAGAGTGGAGTTGGCGAACTTATCAAAGTCTGCTTATAATATAAGAGCTTGTCATAGTGCTCCTTCCGGTAAAATCATTTGTAGGGTAATTATTCATGATTTATTATCTTTGAAAAAAAGGTTTTGAAAGATGGACGAAAATAAGATTGCAATATTGACCGATTTGAAGAAGAGCCTTATGAATAGCTTACATGACAATTTGAAGGATGTTATCTTATTTGGTTCGCAATTGTCTGATAGTAGTACTAATAGCTCGGATTTTGATATTCTTGTCCTTGTAAAAAATCGAGCTGACTGGAAATTGGAAAGAGAGGTCTCAGATATTTGTTATGATATTGATTTAAAATATGGCATTTTAACAGATACCCACATTTTGAGCGATGCCGATTTAGATGGCCCACGGGGGAAACAGCCGATTTTTATTAAGGCAATAAAACAAGGGTACCGCGCATGATAAATGATAATAGCAGAAACCCCCTAATTGTATATCGGGTTGAACAAGCCAGAGAAACAGTGGAACTGGCAAAATTTCTTATTGAGTCAGATAAGTTGGCTGTAGCTGTGAATCGGATATATTATGGGATTATATTATGCCGTAACAGCCCTGGCTGTCAAAAATGGTTTTGAAACTTCCAGGCATGCTCAGTTGATCGGTTGGTTCAACAAGGAGTTTGTGATAACCGGATTAATTGATAAAAAATATTAAGGAACGCTTTTCAGAACAGGACGAAAGGGGATTATGATGCGTTTGTCGATTTTGAGAAAGAAGAGCTTTTTGTGATGCATGGTGAGATGATTAATTTTATTCATGCTGTTGAGAGCTCTTGTTTGGGTGATGAGGTTTTTAACCTCAGATCATCGGAAGTTGGAAACTTCCGTACCCTGTTTATAGAAAAAAATAGGGTGGAGCGGATAAAATCTGCTGATATATTATAAACTGTCACACCAAAAAAGTATTATTTTTCATAAATGATCAGATTGAGTAATTGGGCTTTTTGAAACCCTTTATCTGCTGTTAGCAAAGGAATGTTAAGATATATTGAACTTGCAGATATTATGCTGTCAGGTAGTTTTAAACCGTACTCTTTTCTTATTTTTATTGTGTGTTTTTTTATTTCAGGATTTATGTCGATGATGATACATTCTTCCAGAAATAATTTAATCAATGAAGAATCTGAATCTGATAGTTTACTATAGCTCAGAAGTTCAAGTTCTGTGATAAATGAAATATAAATTCGTTTGTCTTCAAGAATTTCTAAAAGTGTTTGATCTCCACTTAAGAAGTACAAAATAATGTTGGTATCCAGTAAGATGCTATTCCCACTCATTACGGAGATCTTTTTGGATTATCAGGGGGTCGTCCTGAAAGTTCAGTTTTCCAAAGTATTTTTTTAAATTTATACTTTTGCCTTTATTTAAGAGCATCTTTTTCAGGATGAGATTGATGTCTTTTCTTGTAGCACCTTTTTTCAATGTGGATACCATTTTAAACCGTATTTTTTTCAAATTTAATGAATTTATAGTGGATTTGGAACAATTAAGCTAGAAGTTGTTCCTGAAACTCTAATGCTTATTGGAGGAGTAGGGTGCAGCGGATTTATCCGCTGATAAGTTATAAATCTCCACACCTTTAATAAAAATCTTCATCCATGACAATAATTTTCTTTCTCCATGGACCATCATTATAACTTCTGAATTTCCGGGCTCTAAGATTAACTTCCGGTTCAACCCAAACCGAGGTGTATTTTGAAAAGACAACTTTATCCTCGTACGGTCCAACAAAAGTAACAGCGCCTATTACATCAATTTCTTCAAAATCCCCTCCGTAATATTCAATGTCCTGGTTATCGTAGTAAACTTTTATTCCAAAGTCACAGTGGTTTTCGATTAGTATCCGGTAGTTTTCATCTTCATCCTTTCTGCATTGTGTAAATAGTAGAATGAAGAACATTAAGCTTGCAAGCTTAATAAGGCTGTTTTTGTAGGTAATTCTTTTCATGACTGTTGTTTTTCTGTTTCTGTTGGTAAGCAAAATCCAAAAACTGTGCCATTAGAAAAGTAATTTACTATCACTACTGTTCGGGTACAATTTGTTAATCCACTACGTGGAATGATTTACTTCGTATTTACCTTGTTTTACAATACTTTATCTCCTACGGAGAATTTCCGCGTTGCGGATAAAATATGGTAGAAATGTTGACCCCTTATCAGCCAATACCTCGTAGAGGTTAGAATGATAAAGAAGCATAGCGGTTTCAATCTATTTTACCCGGTTAGTAGTGATTTACTATATTTGATAAAATTGAATTTCTAATATATGAAGAAAGCAAGAATTGTTATTTTAATTTTAGCCTTAGTATTACTAATCGTAAATATCTATTCTCTGGATTATGAAAATTTACAATGGTCAAATAATCAAAGTAATTATTTGGGGATGTTTTCAATGTCTTTATGCGCTGTTGCGATGTTTTTGTCTAACCGGTATGAGATGAAAAACCAAAGAGATAAAACGAAAAAAAGCCACACTTGAAAGTGCAGCTTTTGAATATATCTTCTATACAAAGTTTTTATCCTTCGTAGCTGTTGATCCCAGAAGTTTCCATTTTACGGTCAACTTTCATCATCAAACCTTGAAGCACTTTCCCCGGACCAATCTCTGTCCATGAAGAAGCACCATCTGCGATCATATTTTGCATGGTTTTTGTCCAGCGTACCGGAGCTGTTAACTGAGCAATCAGGTTTTCTTTAATTACTGCAGGATCAGAAGTTGGAGCCGCATTTACGTTTTGGTAAACAGGGCAAATCGGAGTATTGAATTCAGTTGCTTCAATAGCTGCAGCCAATTCTTCGCGTGCAGGCTCCATCAATGGTGAGTGGAAAGCTCCACCAACAACCAGCTTCAATGCACGGCGTGCCCCTTTTTCTGTAAGGATTTCACAAGCTTTACCAATACCGGCAATTGAACCTGAAATAACTAGCTGCCCAGGGCAATTATAATTTGCCGGCACAACAACATCTTCAATTGAAGCGCATACCTCTTCTACAATAGCATCTTCCAAACCAACAATTGCAGCCATCGTTGATGGTTCAATTTCACAAGCCTTTTGCATAGCTATGGCACGTTGAGAAACCAACTTTAAGCCATCTTCAAAATTCAATGTTCCATTTGCAACTAGTGCAGAAAACTCACCCAATGAGTGACCGGCAACCATTTCCGGTTTAAAATCTTTTAATGTTTTAGCCAGTAAAACCGAGTGTAAGAAAATAGCTGGTTGCGTAACTTTAGTTTGCTTTAGGTCTTCAACTTCACCTTCAAACATGATTTCAGTGATGTTGAAACCTAAAATATCGTTTGCTTTATCAAAAAGTTCCCTTGCTTCAGGAGAGTTTTCGTACAAATCTTTACCCATTCCTGGGAATTGAGCTCCTTGTCCGGGAAATACGTAAGCCTTCATAATGTGTGTTTTAAATTTTAAACGCGGCAAAGATAACAGCTTTTTTATGGTAGCGGCAAAAGAAAAATCACATTTGGGTATTCTGAAGATTTTTTAACAGTTTGCTATCAACCATTAGAATAAAATGTTCGAGAGTTTTTCTGGGAATGCTATAAATTCAACTTATAATTCTTTGCGATAACTTTGTTGTCTTTGCGTTTAAATATTTTACCGCAAAGATTTTAAGTCAGTGCAAAGGTCGCTAAGAAAAAAAAGTAGTCAATATGAAATGACCGTCTGTTATTTAAAAAAGTTTGCCTGGTAAACTGTTTCATTTCCTTTAGCATCAGTAACTGTAAGTTCTAGCTTGTGATTTTTTTGAAAATCAATACGCTCTGGATCAAATTTGTATTCGATCAAAGCATTTTTTGCATCGTATTCAAAAAGCACCCATTTCCCATCAATTTCTCCCCTGTATTTAGAAATCCCTGACAAATCATCCTTAATCTTAAATCGGATTCGGTTCTTTTCAATTAAGTTTTTCTTATTTCGGATGCTTAACGATCGAATAGTTGGAGCGATGGTATCCACAGAAACTGCAAAAGTTCCCAGTGAACGAATTCTGGTTTTAACCCAACCATCCTTAAACTCTCCACCCATTGAATAGCTTTTGCTGTTTTTTTCGTTGATGCTTACAATAATTGCTTTTTCCTGTAAACTGTCCGGCAAACCCGTAGCCTTTATACTTAAATCAAAATGCTTGTGAACCGGAGTTGAAGAGCGGTGAAGTTTATGAATTTCAGAAAAGAATAAATTATTGGACGGTTTCTTTTCGTATTCAAGAGTATGGTTCGAATAAAATGTTTCCGCTTTAAACTGTGCAGAAAAATCAGCTTTTGAGATGGAGGCAGGTTTATTGTGAAAAACCTTAAGGCCATTCTTTTCTTTTGCTAAAACAGTGAATTCTTTTGACTTTACTTTAAACGAGAGTTTGCTCAGGTTCCCATGAACGTCAGTTATTTCATAGTCAACTTGATGAACCTGCCCATCCGATAAATTGACTATCCCCCTGTTTTGGACTTCGTGATAGTTAGTCAGTTTATTACCTGGCTCAATCCAGTTTTTATGCACTCGTCGCCAGTTGGTTTGATAGTGTTCATAGTCAATGTGGCTATTCAAATAACGGGTTTCTGAAAAACTAAATTCATCCATCAAAAAAGTGTAAACAGGCTTTTTGTTTACAGATAACTTGATTTTGTAAACTCCGCATTTACTCCAGCTCCCATTCAGGTAATCCAATGCTTGCAGACCAAAACCAATATCGCCATATACTGAAAGAACAGGATTCCCTTTTAAATGATATGCACCATCATAATAAACCGTTTCGATTCTTTTCGGGGTTTGCCTGGAAGCTACATGGGCGTTTTCAGAGAGAGGATAAATCATTACCGAAAGCACTTTGGGTTTCATATCATCCTTAACCGGAAAATTGAAATGAAGCGGGTTAACAGGATGCTGGTTACTTGTTTTTCTCACTTCAAAATGAAGGTGTGGGCCACTTGAACTCCCGCTATTTCCTCCATATGCAATTAGTTCACCTTTTTTAATGTTGAATTTTCCTTTTGGAACAGTCAGGTCAACCCGGAAAGATTCTCTTTGGTATTGAATGTCACGGGCATATTTTTGAATATCATCCCTGAATTTTTGTAAATGACCGTATACTGTGGTGGTTCCGTTAGGATGATCAATGTATAATGCCAGGCCAAAACCGACAGGCGAAATGTTGATGCGGGAAACTGTGCCATCTGCAGCAGCATAAATTGGAAGCCCGGTTTTTCCTTCAGTTTTTATATCAATTCCGGAATGAAAATGGTTACTGCGCAGTTCTCCAAAATTTCCTGTTAGAAGAATCGGGATTTTTACTGGCGGAGCAAAATAATTCCGATCTATTTCTTGTGAAAAAATATGTTGTGAAATCGAAAATATCAGTACAAAAAAAGCTAACCTCATAAAAAGCAGTTGGTTTATCGTATCATTTACCTAAAACTTGATCACATAAGTTTTGTTCAAAGCCGGTGGGGTTTTCACAAATAAGCTTATCTTAGCATGATCAATTGGGCAAAAATATTAATTTTGTCCAGGAAAGCATGCAGCAATGACCGAGCAAGATCAAGTTTTACTCGATGAATTCAAGACTAAATTTAGGCTGCTGATCCGAAAACACGATCGCTTAAAGGAAGATAACAAGCAATTGCAAGATCAGCTACAGGCTTTAAAAAATGAAATGGTCAGTCTTCAGGAAGAAAACGAGATGCTCGTCAGGAAGTATGAGAATATTAAGTTAGCAAAAGTATTTGCTGCTTCGCAGGTGGAGCAACAATCTGCTAAGCAGAAATTAAATAAAATAGTGCGGGAAATTGATAAGTGTATTGCTCAGTTGAATGTGTAGTAATGCATCATTAAAATGAAGGACAAGCTTTCAATAACAATAAAAATCGATGGACGGGTTTATCCGCTTAAAATCGATCGGGAACAAGAGGAAAAGTACCGGAAAGCTGCTAAAATGTTAAACGAGATTATTCTTCAGTACAAAACCAAATATGCTAACCACGATTCTCAGGACTTCCTTGCAATGACTGCTTTTCAGTTTGTATTGAAGAATTTGGAAATGGAAGATAAAGCAGACGATTCTCCCTTTGTAGATGAAATTAGAAAGCTTAACGAACAACTGAGTGATTATTTGTTGTTGAACGATTAGTAACCAAATATAGTCAAAGCCCGCTTTGGTTATTCTGTTCGTTTGAACAGGGTAATTCTGAGCATGGCTTTTTTATTAATTAATAACTTTGATATGGAAATATTAATATACACAGTTTCTGGCTTTTTAGGTGGAGGGGTGCTTGCCTACTTTTTGTGGGATAAGGCCATCCAGGGTAAAAAGAAGAAAATAATAAAAGAGGCTGAGTCTGAAGGGGAAGTCATTAAAAAAGATAAGATGCTGCAAGCAAAGGAGAGATTCCTGCAGCTGAAATCTGAGCACGAAAAGTACATTAATGACAAGAACAGCAAGATGGGCGTTCTTGAGAATAAGCTGAAACAAAAAGAATCAGCTTTTCTGCAACGCAAAGATGAGTTCCAGAGAAAACAAAAAGAATTTGAAACTACTAAACGCGAAGTTGATGCCATTCGCGAGAATTTGAACAACCAGTTAAGTGTAGTGCAGCATAAAGAAGAAGATCTTGAAAAAATGCACCGTCAGCAAGTAGAACAGCTGGAAGCAATTTCGGGCTTGTCGGCAGAGGAAGCAAAAACCCAGCTGGTTGAATCTCTTAAAAATGAAGCTAAAACTGAAGCATTATCCTACATCAACGAGATTATGGAAGATGCCAAGTTAACTGCAAATAAAGAAGCAAAAAAAGTTGTTGTAAAAACAATTCAGCGTGTTGCAACTGAAACTGCTATTGAAAATGCAGTAACCATATTCCACATTGAGAGTGACGAAATTAAGGGTCGGATTATTGGTCGCGAGGGACGTAATATCCGGGCTTTGGAAGCTGCTACAGGTGTTGAGATTATTGTTGACGACACGCCTGAAGCGATTGTACTTTCAGGCTTTGATCCTGTACGTCGCGAAATCGCTCGCTTGGCGCTTCATCAATTAGTAACTGATGGTCGTATTCACCCGGCACGTATTGAAGAAGTAGTTGATAAAGTGAAAAAGCAGGTTGAAGAAGAAATCATTGAAACCGGTAAGCGCACTACAATCGATTTAGGTATTCATGGATTACATCCCGAATTGATTCGCCTGATTGGTAAAATGAAGTATCGTTCATCTTATGGGCAAAACTTGCTTCAGCATTCACGTGAGGTTGCCAATCTTTGTGCGATTATGGCTTCAGAGCTTGGCCTAAATCCTAAACGCGCAAAACGTGCCGGATTGCTTCACGATATTGGCAAAGTGCCAGATGATGAGCCGGAATTACCACACGCAGTTCTGGGTATGAAACTTGCTGAGAAGTTCAAGGAAAAACCAGATATTTCAAATGCAATTGGTGCCCACCACGATGAAGTTGAAATGGAATCATTACTTGCGCCCATCGTACAGGTTTGTGATGCTATATCAGGTGCCCGCCCTGGTGCCCGCCGTGAGGTGGTTGAATCTTACATCAAACGTTTGAAGGCCTTGGAAGATTTGGCACTTTCTTATCCGGGTGTGCTTAAGACCTATGCAATTCAGGCAGGTCGAGAGCTGCGCGTAATTGTTGGAAGTGATAAGATTACCGATCAGGAGTCTGAACAGCTTTCTTATGATATCGCAAAACACATTCAGGATGAAATGACTTATCCTGGTCAGATTAAGATTACAGTAATTCGCGAATTACGTTCTGTTAATTACGCTAAATAGTCATACACAAAATATTGTATAGGAAAGATCTCATTATGAGGTCTTTTTTATTTTTCAAGAATGAAACATTATGTTTTGTTGTAATTTTTATCCCTGAATTACTACATATGTGTTAAATTTGAATCAACTCGTTATTTTATTTGTTAATAAATCCTGTCAGAAATCATAAAAAACGATATAAAACGAGAGTTGAATTTTTATATATTTAAACAAATTTTAAAGGGGATATTAAATTATTTTGAATATGAAAGATCTTAGGGCTATATTTTTATTGTTTGCTCTATCCTTACTGTCTGTAGGAATTGTAGTAGCAGAGGACGATGAGAAAAAAGAAGAGGGTTATAAATTCACTGATGTAAAAGTTTTAAAAGATACT
The DNA here is from genome assembly GCA_028282195.1 of Prolixibacteraceae bacterium. Classification (GTDB taxonomy): domain Bacteria; phylum Bacteroidota; class Bacteroidia; order Bacteroidales; family Prolixibacteraceae; genus Sunxiuqinia. Next base: position 40,351 of record JANQII010000102.1, on the reverse strand, counting down.
CCGGTTAAAGATCAAAACCGTTCAGGGACATGCTGGTCATTTTCTGGTCTGGGTTTTCTTGAAGCAGAAATGTTGCGTTTGGGAAAACCAGAGATTGATTTGTCAGAGATGTTTATTGTTTGGCATACCTACGACGAGAAAGCAGTGAAACACGTTCGTTTACATGGTAATTTGAATTTTGCTGCGGGTGGTGCTTTTCATGATGTAATTAATATGATCAGGAATTATGGAATTGTACCTGAAGAGATTTATCATGGCTTACACTATGGAGAAGAAAAACACGTTCATGGCGAAATGGACCGTGTGTTGAAAGAACAGGTTGATGCTGTGATTTTAAACCGTAATAAAAAATTGAGCACAGCCTGGCGCGATGCAATTCGGGGAACATTAAATTCATATTTGGGAGAAATTCCTGAAACTTTTGAATTTGAAGGTAAAGAATATACACCAAAGAGTTTTGCTGATGAATATGTTGGTTTGGATATGGATGATTATGTTCAAATTAGCTCGTACACCCACCACCCATTTTACAAACAATTCATTATTGAAGTTCCTGATAACTGGATGTGGGGGCAGGTTTATAATGTTCCTTTGGATGAATTGGAAGAAGTTATTGATTTTTCACTTGAAAATGAATTCTCAGTGGCTTGGGCTGCTGATGTAAGTGAAAAAGGTTTCAATACTTCAAAAAAAGGTGTTGCCGTTATTCCAGAATTAAATAAAGATGAAATGAGTGATGCTGAGATTGCCAAGTGGGAAGACATGTCAGAAAAAGAAAAAGAAGCTGATCTTTATAAACTTGAGAAGCCCGGAAAAGAAAAAGAAATTACCCAGGAGATGCGCCAATTGGCTTTTGATAACTACCAAACAACAGATGATCATGGAATGTTAATTGTTGGTACGGCTAAAGATCAGGAAGGGACTTTTTACTACAGGGTTAAAAACTCGTGGGGTGAGTACAATGATTTCAAAGGCTATTTTTATGCATCGAAACCATATATTCGTTACAAAACGATGAGTATAATGGTCCATAAGGATGGCATTCCAAAGCATATTCGAAAGAAACTAAATTTATAACAATGAAGCTCTCAGAAATCTGGGAGCTTTTTTTTGCTGTTAAGTTGAAAATACGGGTTCATCTAAAAACATAAGTAGCTTTGTATTGTTGTTAAAATCGAAAAAATTGAACGCATGAGAGTTAACAAATACCAATTAAATAAACTTTCATTTTTGAAATAGTCTTTTTATTTTGTGGTTTTTAATTTAATAACACTATGTTTTTTCTCGGAATAGCCGGTTCATTCTTGCCTTACCTGATCGGAGTCGGGCTTATGTTTTTTCTTACTTTAGGAATAAACAAGGATAAGGAAGTTATGCTTGCAGGGCTTGATGAGAAAAATATTGCTTATTTTTTCATAGGACAAAGCTATTCAGCAACTGAAGAAGATTCTTATTTCTTTGGTAAAATCAGTAATGTAAAAAATATCGATCAAAGCACTCAGTTCAAATTCTGTTGTGTTGATTTCTTTGATTATTCTTTGGTAATAAATATTTCAACTTCCAATACCCCGGTTCATGAAGAAATCTATCGAACATCTCGTTCAGGCCTTTCTCCTCCTGTATTGATTTTTTAAACACAAAAAAGAAATCAATAACAAATTAAATTATCCAATATGATTGGGGTAGTAGGCTTAAGCCATAAATCGGCTCCCGTAAATATTCGAGAGAAATTTGCGTTCAACAAGGAAGAATATACCGACTTATCCAAAATAATACTAAAGAATCTACATTTTGATGAGCTGGTCATCATCTCAACGTGTAACCGTACCGAGTTTTATTTTTCAGCACAAGAAAAGTATTACACAGGGGCATTTGGTTCTGTTTTTAATTATTTAAAGACCAAAGTTCAGGAAGATTCCATCGAATCATACTTTTATCAGTTTAAGACCATTGATGCAGTCAATCATCTTTTTCGGGTAATTTCCGGATTAGAATCGATGATTATTGGCGAATATCAAATTGTTGCTCAGGTAAAAGATGCCATTAACCATGCTGAAGACATTGGTTCTGCTGGTAAGATTCTTAAACGTCTTTTTTATAAAGCACTTGAAACAGGGAAGCAAGTCAGAACAAGAACGGGCTTAAGTAATGGTGCATTTTCTGTTAGCTATGCTGCTGTTGAAAAGTGTAGCAGCATTTTTGAGCAGCTAACTGATAAAAAGATTCTATTAATTGGGGCAGGTGAAACGGGAGAACTAGCTATTAAAAATCTGTACAAAAAAGCTTGTAGGAATATTGTTGTTTCAAACCGAACAATTTCAAAAGCTGAAAAACTCGCAAAACGATATGAAGGCACTGTGTTAGATTTCAGGAAGCTAAAGGAAGGAATTAATAATGCTGATATTATTGTTAGCTCAGTTTCCTCTAAAGAGCCAATTATTGATTTGGGGATGTTTTCACTATTCAGTACGAGCAAACAAACTGTATTGATTGACCTTGGTGTTCCCCGGAATATAGACCAGAAACTGAATGAGTTTGACTTTATTACCCTTTACAATGTTGATGATTTACAAGAAGTAGTTAACCAAAATATGGAGAAAAAGAAAATTTACATAAACGAAGCTGAAAGCATTATTGACGAAAAACAAAATGAGTTTTCAAATTGGTTGAGTACAAAAAAATTATCACCGGTTATTCAAACTATGATTTCTGAAGTAAATGAGATTAACCATACTGAACTGGAGGTTTTCAGGAAATTTCACAGTAAAGGTGAATATGAGACTATCGAAAAGTATGGTAAACATATTACTGAAAAAATTGTAAATTCATTGATTAAAAATTTGAAGGCCATTAGCGATAATGGCCGAAAAGCAGAGTGTGTCAAAATCATAAACGATCTTTTTTCTTTTTCAAATGAATAAGCAAACGGTTACCATTGGGACAAGAGGTAGTAAACTTGCTTTGTGGCAAGCTGAAGCTGTAAAATCTGAACTTGAAAAAGCTCATCCAAATATTGGGGTGAATATTAAAATTATAAAGACAAAGGGTGATAAAATTCTGGATGTTTCTTTATCAAAAATTGGAGATAAAGGGCTTTTTACCAAAGAAATTGAACAGGCTTTATATGATAATGAAGTTGATATTGCCGTACACAGCTTAAAAGATTTGCCTACTGAATTGCCAGAAGGTTTGATTTTGGGTGGAATGCTTAAGCGTGCTGATGTTAGGGATGTGTTTATTTCAAAAGATGGTCGTAAGCTTTCTGAATTTACAGCTAAAGATAAAATAGCCACTTCCAGTTTGCGCAGAAGAGCGCAACTTCTCAAGTACAATCCTGAGCTAACGGTTATTGATATTCGTGGAAATGTGGATACCCGCATTAAAAAGATGAATGATGGTTTTTGTGATGCTATGGTTATTGCAGCAGCTGGTGTGTTAAGGTTAGGGTACAATGAAGTGATAACAGAGTATCTTAACCCTGAAGTTATGCTTCCGGCTGTGGGACAGGGCGCAATTGCAGTTGAAATAAGAGAAGATGATTTTTCAACTCAGCAAAAACTGGATAAAATTACTGACGAGCAAACGCGGATAGCAACATTGGCAGAGCGGGCAGTTTTACGTCATTTAGAAGGTGGCTGCCAGGTTCCGGTAGGCTGTTATTCAGCAATAGAAAATGAACAGATAAACTTAACTGCTATGGTTTGTAGTTTAGATGGAAAAGAAATGATTAAAAAGTCGACCGTTTGTTCTTTTGACGAAGCTTCAGTGCTGGCCATCGAACTTGCTCAAAGTATCCTGGATGAAGGGGGACAAGAAATTTTAAATAAAATCAGAACTAGCTAAGATATTAAGTAATCGAAGAAAAAAACAGAAGAATAACAATTCAAGAAATTACTAAAAACCTATAGCTGTTTCTATCAAACCCAGCTATGAAGGTTTGATTGAGAATAGTCAATTACGTTAAAAACAAATCAAAAACGAATAGTATGAGTTTTCCGGTAACCAGACTAAGACGATTAAGAAAAACAGCGGCAATACGCAATATGATTCGCGAAACTGAAGTGAATCGGGATGATTTAATCATGCCTTATTTTGTAATTGCTGGTGAGAATGTACGAAATCCAATCCAATCAATGCCTGGCAATTTTCAGTTATCCATTGAATTATTGGTTGAAGAAGTAAAAGATTTGTATGAATCGACCGGGGTAGATAAAATTCTGCTTTTTGGTATTCCTGCACAGAAAGATGACACGGGAGCTGTAGCTTGTGAGCACGATGCTATTGTGCCACAGGCTATTCGCGCAATCAAAAAGGTGCTTCCGGATATGATGATTGTTGCAGATGTTTGTAATTGCGAGTACACTACCCATGGTCACTGCGGAACCATCATTAACGGTGATGTGGATAACGACAGCACACTTCGAACTTTGGCTGCCCAGTCTGTAACATTGGCAAATGCCGGTGCAGATGTGATAGCGCCAAGCGATATGATGGATGGGCGCGTTGCAGCCATTCGCGAACAGTTGGATGCCAATGGTTTCAAAAATACGCCAATTATGTCGTACTCTGCAAAATTTGCTTCCGGCTTTTACGGGCCATTCCGCGATGCAGCCGAGAGTGCTCCTCAGTTTGGTGATCGCAGCACTTACCAGATGGATCCTGCCAATAGCGATGAAGCGCTTCGTGAGGTTGAGACTGACTTGGAAGAAGGTGCTGATATGGTTATGGTGAAACCGGCCCTAAGTTATCTGGATGTTATTAATCGTGTGAAATCGAATTATAATATTCCTGTAGTGGCTTATAATGTAAGTGGTGAATTCTCGATGGTAAAAGCAGCAGGTTCAAATGGGTGGATTGACGAAGAGCGTTTAATCAAGGAAATCCTGACATCAATTAAACGGGCCGGAGCTGATGTAATTATTACCTACCATGCGAAGGAATTTGTGTTGAGTGAATTAAAGAAAGGGAACAGAGTGTAGTCTTCATCCCGTCCGGCGGCTGCCGGATAGGGATCTTTATACTATTTAGGAAAACTTAAAAAACAGATCCCGAAACAAGTTGCCAATGACAGATTTTTGTTCAGTTGTTTCAACGCTGTCAGGTTCTTTGAATTTTGACAGGTTTTGGGAAAAGACAAAGACCTGTCAGTGTGCTTGCACCTGACAGGGTCATATAACTAAAAATAAACTGTCATTTCCTCATTATACCTAATAAAATTGGGTAGGTTCTCGGGATGACATAAAACAATAATAATGACAAACAACAATAGCGTTAACGCATTCAGTAAAGCAAAAGAGCTTATTCCCGGTGGTGTAAATTCACCGGTACGGGCATTTAAAAGTGTACAGACTGATCCGGTTTTTATAGCTAAAGCGAAAGGTTCAAAGATTTGGGATATTGATGGAAATAAGTATATCGATTTTGTATCTTCCTGGGGGCCGTTAATTCTTGGTCATGCCCATGACAATATTATAAAAGCAATACAGGAAGCAGCAGAGCTCGGTACAAGTTATGGTGCTCCAACGCTCATCGAGAATGAAATGGCTCAGTTGATTACTGAAATGGTTCCATCAATTAAAAAGGTTCGGATGGTAAACTCAGGTACTGAAGCAACAATGAGTGCTCTTCGGTTAGCCCGTGGATTTACAGGCCGTGAATTGGTTGTTAAGTTTGCCGGATGTTACCATGGACATGCGGATAGTTTCCTGATTAAAGCTGGTTCCGGGGCTATCACGTTGGGGCTGCCTGATAGCCCTGGCGTTACAAAAGCTTCTGCTCAGAATACGTTAACGGCTGAATACAACAAGCTCGAATCCGTTGAAAAGCTTTTTGCAGAGCATGGTGAAAATATTGCTGCGATTATTCTTGAGCCGGTTGCAGGTAATATGGGGGTTGTTTTGCCTGAAGATGGTTTTCTGCAAGGATTAAGGGACATTACAAACCAGTATGGTTCGTTATTGATATTTGACGAGGTTATTACAGGCTTCAGGCTTGGTGCCGGTGGTGCTCAGGAACGTTTTGGGGTTCAACCTGACCTGACAACCCTGGGTAAGATTATCGGAGGTGGTTTGCCGGTTGGTGCTTATGGAGGCCGAAAAGATATTATGGAGAAACTTGCACCCGAGGGGCCGGTTTATCAGGCAGGAACACTTTCCGGGAATCCGCTGGCGATGGCTGCAGGAACTGTAATGCTAAAAACATTGAAGGACAATCCTGCTATTTATGACAAACTGGGAGGTAAGACTGCTTTACTGGAAGCCGGAATTCGAAGCAACCTGGAGAAAACAGGTGTGCCTGGCGTAATCAATAGGGTTGGTTCAATGATGACATTATTTTTTACCGAAGAAAAAGAAGTAAAGAGTTTTGATCAGGCTATGAGATCAGACACTGAAAGGTATGCGGCTTATTTTAGACAGTCACTTGAAAGCGGGATTTATCTGGCACCATCGCAGTTTGAATGCCTGTTTGTTTCTGACGCACATTCAGAAGATGATATTTCTGCAATTATTCAGGCAAATGAACAAGCACTGAGGAGTTTATAACGAGTTGCGAGTTACGGGTTTCGGGTTTTGTTATCAAATAACTAATAACCAAATGACCAATGACCAATAATCAATAATCAATAATCAATAATCAATAATCAATGACTAGTTACCAATTACAAATTTTCAATGCATTCCATATTTTTAGATACGCTTCAGGGAAAAAAGACTAAAAGGCCTCCGGTTTGGTTTATGCGCCAGGCTGGTCGGGTTTTACCCAATTATAACAAACTGAAAGAGCAGTACACTTTTCGTGAACTAATGGATGATGCAGAGCTGGCTGCGAAAGTTACGCTTATGCCTGTTGATGATCTGGGAGTTGATGCTGCAATTTTATTTTCTGATATCCTTGTTATTCCGAATGCCATGGGAATGGAACTGGAGTTTACTGATCATGGGCCGGTTTTCAATAAACCGTTAAAAGGGCTCATAAATCCTGCTTCTCATTTAAATCCTGATCCATCAAAGTTAGAGTACATCTATGCCGCGATTGACGAAATTATCAAACAACGGCCTTCCAATATTCCGCTAATTGGTTTTTGTGGTGCTCCACTTACAACACTTTGCTACATGATCCAGGGAATTAGTTCCAACCCGAACTTTCCTGATGCGATCAGGTTTTTGTTTCAGCATAAAAAAGAAGCAATTAAACTAATTGATGCCATTGCAGATTTATCAGTGGTTTATGCAAAAAAACAGATTGGGCATGGCATTGACGCTTTTCAGCTTTTTGAAACGCACGCCAATTTGATTCCTGTTGAAATGTACAACGAGCTTTTTATGCCGGCAGTCCTGAAAATTAGCAGAGCAGTTCGTGAAACAGGAACTCCGTTTATTTTCTTTCCTAAAGGAGTTGGAACAGGCTTAAAATATGTAACGCCGGATGTTGCTGACTTTGTGGGTATTGACTGGCAAATGCCAATAAATGATGCCCGTAAACTGGTTCATGAGAAAGTAGGCCTTCAGGGAAACCTTGATCCACGAACTCTTTATGCCACACATGATGAAATTGCAGCAGAACTGGAAAAATACAAGCCTTTCTTCAAAGAAAATGATAAATGGATATTTAATTTGGGGCATGGCTTTTTGCCGGACATTCCCTATGAAAATGCAAAATTTGTAGTGGATTGGATAAAAAACACAGATTGGTAAAAAATCAAATAGCAGATTTGTTATCTACCTGATTCGCATAGCTACCCAAAATAATTACTGCTGGCATAACGGGATCATTTTCTTTTAAAAACGGTTCAGCTTCTTTCAAATTTGTTGTATAAAGTTGTTGATCAGAATGCCCAACTTTACTGGCTATTTGAACAGGGGTTTCAGGGGCAATATCAAGTTGAAGAAGTTCTTTTGAAAATAAAACCAGGTTTTTCAAACCCATGTAGACAATAACAGGTGCATTGGTTTTCAATACCGATGCAACAACTTCAATTTCATCAAATCCTCCTTTGCGTTTATGTCCCGTATAAAATAAAGCCATACTATTGACATTACGCAATGTCACCGGTATATGAAAGCAGGTGGCAGCGGCCAGGCCAGCAGTAATTCCGGGAATAATTTCAACATTCAATCCTTCTTTTAAGCAAAAAGCAAGTTCTTCAGCACCACGCCCAAAAATAAAAGGGTCACCAGCTTTTAGGCGGACAACCTTTTTTCCTTCAAGAGCGAGTTTTTTCAGCTGGGCGTGAATCTTTTCCTGACGTTCAGTTGGGTGCTGTCCATCGCAATAGACTTTACCGGCATAAATCAATTCAGTTTTTGGACCAGCTAATTCCAGAATTTCTGTTCCATGCAAAGCATCGTAAAGAATTACGTCGGCTTGCTCAATTCTTTTTAATGCTTTTACCGTTAGCAAATCAGGGTCACCTGGTCCGGCACCAACTATAGAAATAAATCCTTGATGTAAAGATTGTTCTCTATTCATTTAAAATTATTTATCGGGATTTTATGAAAGTGCTTATTCGCTACTTGCAGCCAGGTAATCCAACGGGTTTTTATACTTGAATTGAAAATTTAAAATCTTGACCAATTTGCTGCTGTCAACCAATTTGAATTTTACTTTTTGATCACTCATCGTTGGACAAGGAAGCCCGGAAACCTCGGAAGCTTTCGTGTAAAAAGCTTTACGTGTTGGATGATCAGGACAACAGGCATTAAACGTTTCACCCCAAATGTCTTTAAGAATAATTTGGTACAAAATAGAAATACAGTCATCCTGATGAATTAAGTTGACGGGTTTTGTTCCGCTTAATTTTTCTTTTTTCCTAATCAGAAAACGGGCAGGATTACGATCTTGCCCGATTAAACCCCCAAAGCGAATTACAGTTGTTTTAAATGCTTCATGTTCCTGAAGTAGCTTCTCTGCAATTAATAAAGCACGTCCACTTGATTTGTTTGGAATAAAAACATCATCTTCCTTAACCATTTGGTTTTCTTCATTATAAACAGAAGTAGAAGAAATAAACAAAACCTTAGGTATTTGATATTTTGTAATGTATGGGATCACTTGTGAAATCTGTTGTACAAATATTGATTCAATGGATTCTACCCGGGCAGGGGGAATGGCAATTACAAGCACATCGGTTTTAAAAAAGCGCTCATCACTTACAATTGCTTTATTCGTTTGTAAAACAACCTGAAACGGTTCAACTCCAGACCTTGCCAGGTCACCGGTTTTTTCTTTAGCGGTTACTGAGCCTTTTACCTGAAAGCCTTTGAATAACAGGTGCTTGCCAAACGGGAGGCCTAGCCAGCCACATCCTAATATGGAAATTGTACTTGCCAAAAGATTATAATTGTTATTCAACTATAACCCTGCTATCAGCCTCTGGTTCATCCAATTTCTCTTTTATTCGCTGAATAGCATATTTTACAAACGAAAGTTCTTCCTGCTCAGGAGACACCAATACCCTGTTTGGAAACTCTTTCCATGCTGCTTGTGCTGTTGTATTCCCAATGGCCAGGATATCAGCTTTAGGTTCTGGAAAGTTCCCGGCTTGCTTGTAACTTTTTATTCCGCTCGGGCTAAAAAACAAGTAACCATCAAATACCTCATTCAGAAAAATCTCAATAGCCGTGTTTTGGTAAACTTCAACAGCTTGCCAATCAATATTGCCGGCAGTCAATTGTTCTGGCAAATGGTTCAGCGATTTGTTGCCTCTTAAATAAATAACTTTCAATCCGGTATCTTCGCTGATAATTAATTCAGCCAGGCTTTTAGCATTGGGTGATTTGGAACGAACCGCCTGCACATTGCATTCTTTTAAAATGCTTTGTTGTCTTTCAGACAAGCAATAAACTTTATCCTTTTCATTTAAGCCAATTTTGTCTGAGAAGCGCAATAACCAATAGGCTGCATAAGAACTGGTTACTACCCACTTTTTGGGTTCATCTCCGTATGACTTAAAAAAGGCCAACAGCGGTTTTTTATAGTTTATCCGGATGAGCGGTTGTTCAATAAATTTTATTTGCTCGCTTTCCAGCCACTTGCGGCTTAGGGAGCTTAGTTTTCTACCAATAAAAATTGAAGGTAACTCCATGATTCAATGTTTAAATTCTTTTCCTTCTTTAATTTCTTTCACATATCCTTTTCTGATTACAAAGTCCCCAAATCTTTCTTTTGGATTTCTGTTTTCAGCAAAATCGGCAATAATTGGCCGTAGTTCATTAAGAATTTCTTCTTCAGAGAGCGTTTCTTTATACAATGTATTCAAACGGGTTCCATTAAAGTTTCCGCCTAAATAGAGGTTATAATGCCCAGGTGATTTGCCGATGAATGCTATTTCGGCAAGGTAAGGGCGACCGCATCCATTGGGGCAGCCTGTCATTCGAATAATAATCTCTTCTTTTATTAAACGATGTTCTTCCAGAATGGATTCAATTTTAGTAATTAAATCTGGCAGGTAGCGTTCGGCTTCTGCAAAGGCAAGGGCACAAGTGTTCATTGCAACACAGGCGATTGAATTTTGCCGCAATCCTGAAAGCCCAACCGGCCAAACATTATATTTTTTCAGAATGGCTGCTACTTTGGCCTTTTCAGATGTATTTCCAATGATTAAGTTCTGGTTACCTGTTAAAATGAATTGGGCGTCAGGCACTTCCGTTGCAACTTCTTTTAAAGCTGTTTTAAGTTGAAGTTGATCTGTATTTTTTACCCGTCCACCTTCTACAAACAGGTTCAGGCTCCATTTGCCGTCTGTTCCTTTTTTCCATCCGTACCGGTCGCCATTACGTGTAAATGTGTAAGGTTTGGCCGGTTGTAGTTTGTATCCCAAATATTTGTTTAACTCGTCTTTAAACCAGGCCAGACCACGATCATCAATGGTGTATTTTAAGCGGGCATGTTTGCGGTTTTGCCTGTCGCCATAGTCTTTTTGAACCAATACAACTTTTTCGGCAACATCAACAGCCTGTTCAGGAGTACAAAAACCAATAACATCCCCTAAGCGAGGGTAGGTTTCAGGAACACCAAATGTAGAGCCAAGTCCGCCACCAACACTAACATTGTAGCCAATTAGTTTACCTTTTTCTTCAATGGCAATGAAGCCCAGGTCCTGAGAGAAAATATCCGTGTCGTTATACGGGGGAATAGCCACAGCCATTTTGAATTTGCGAGGCAAATAGCGATCTCCGTAAATGGGTTCTACATCCGATTTGGAATTGGCAATTAATTTTTTATCCAGCCAAATTTCGTGGTAGGCTGAAGTTTGTGGCGTTAAATGTGCTGAAATGTCTTTAGCCAATTGATAAACCTCAGCGTGTAGCTCCGATTCAGCAGGATTGGCATGCGACATTACATTGCGGTTGACATCACCACAGGCAGCAATGGTATCCATTAATGCATCGTTAATGCCTTGAATGGTTGGCTTCAGTTTCTTTTTAATTACACCATGCAGTTGAAATGCCTGACGGGTAGTGAGCTTAAGGGTTCCGTTGGCACGTTCATCTGCAAGTTTATCCATCTGTAGCCATTGCTGCGAGGTAGCAATACCCCCGGGAAGCCTCACACGGATCAGGAATGAGAAAGCTGGCTCCAGCTTTTGGCGTTTGCGTTCTTTCTCCAAATCCCTGTCGTGTTGCTGGTAAATCCCATGGAATTTTGATAGTTGAGTGTCCGCATCAGCGATTGCTCCGGTAACCGGATCAGCCAGACTTTCAACCAATGTTCCACGTAAGTAGTTGCTGTCATATTTTATTTTTTCAACTTCTGAAAGAGTTGTCCAATCTATTTCGTTGCTCATTTTTCTCAGTATTTAAAATCATTTTATCTCTCATTGCTTCCTTTTACTTGTTTGTTTGCGGCGCATGAAAATCCATTATTATTTGCAATGAATGCAGTTGCGCCTTTATGGCCTGATCATTATATCCCGGGATTGCATTCCCCCGAATTCCCGGTATCATTTACCCCGGGCTACTAATGTTTTAGCCCTACGGGCTATCAAGTATCCAACATCAGGCATCCAGTATCTTGTTTCATTTTAGTCATTAGTAAATAGTCATTTGTTATTAGTTATTGGTCATTGATTATTGATCATTAGTTATTTGATAACAGTAACCCGTAACCCGCAACCCGCAACTCAATACACATCCGCCTGGAAGCGTTTTTCTTTTTTTAATTTTTTAAAGTATTCTTTCGCTTTTTCTGGAGTTAAACCCCCTTGTGCCTGAATAATTTCAAGCAAGGTTTGCTGTACATCTTTGGCCATGTATTTCATATCGCCACAGAGGTAAAAGTTTGCTCCTTTTTCAATCCATTTGAAAAGTTCTTCCTGATTTTCTTTCAGTTTGTGCTGAACGTAAATCTTTTCATCCTGATCACGGGAGAAGGCAAGATGAATTTTCTCCAGGTAACCTTTTTTTAGTAGTTTCTGCCATTCAAGCTGATACAGAAAATCAGAATTAAACCGTCTATCTCCAAAGAACAGCCAGCTGTTGCCTTTTTGGTTGTTGGTTTCCCTTTCCTGTAAGAATGCACGATAAGGGGCAATTCCGGTTCCTGCACCCACCATAATAATTGGTGTTCCGTTTAGTGGTAGCCTGAAGTTTGGGTTCTTGTCTATATAAATCAATAACTCATCATCAACTTCAATTCGGTCTGCTAAAAAGCTTGAACAGGCGCCAACCCGTTCCCGTCCTTTGTTGTTGTAATTTACCCTGGAAACCGTAATGTGGACTTCATCTTCTACGGCTGCCTGACTTGACGATATTGAGTATAAACGTGCCGGAAGCGGCCTTAATAATTCAATAAAAGCAGAAGCAGTAAACTCAAAAGGAAACTCAGTTAACAAGTCTAAAACATCGTAACCATACAAATACTCATCAAGTAACTGATCATCCTCCAGAATCTTTGCAACACCTTCTGTTTGTGTTTTGTCTGCATATTTTTGAATAACATCCCGTGTTAACAGGCTTATTTCAACATGATGCTTCAATGCTTCTTCAAAAGGTACTTGCCCTTCTTTTGTTTCAACCAGTTCTGATTTATCAACTCCCAGTTTTTCAATAATCTGATTTACCAACTGTGGCGGATTTTCAGTGATTATTCCTAAGGAATCACCTGGTTCATAAGTTATACCGGAATCTTCCAGCGATATTTCTAAATGAAATACTTCCTTATCGGAATCTCGTCCGGTTATTCTGGTTTTATCAATTACCGTTGCTTTAAAAGGATTCTTTTTTGTATACGTTTTGCTTTCAACTTGCTGCTTTAAACTTGCTGATGATTGAGTTTGGGCAGGTAATGTACTTGCCAGTTTATCAATTACAGCATTTGTCCAGCTTTCAGCATTATCTTCAAAATCAACATCACATTTCACAATGGGATACAGTTCTGCTGCACCGGCTTTTTTCAATGCATTGTCAATATCAATTCCTGTTTGGCAGAACAGTTTATAACTTTTATCTCCCAAAGCAAGGACAGAGTAATTCAATCCATTTAGTTTTGGAAGCCTTTTTCCCATAATGAATTCGTGAAACTCTTCAGCCATTTCAGGAGGTTCGCCTTCACCATGGGTGCTTACAATCACAAACAGGTTCTTTTCATCTTTCAACTGCCTGGGTTTGTAATCATCCATTGGGTGAATTTTACAATCAATGCCTTTTCCTGATGCCAGTTCGCATAGCTTTTTTGCTAAGTTTTCGCAACGGCCTGTATGTGTACCATAAAGAATGGTCAGTGGTATTTGCTCAACAGCAGTAGGTATGCTTTCTCCATTACTGGCCTGTGGGGCATGTCCGTTAAGTTTTGCTCCGGTCAGCCCCTGAAAGTAGCCATTCAACCAAATGGCTTGCTCTTTCTCCAATCCCTCGCTAAGCTGTTCGAGGGCTTTAAGCTGGTTCTCATTTAATGGGCTTAATTTGATGCTCATCTTTCTATCTCTTTAGCTTTTTTGTTTTCTAAAAATTCTTGTATCTCATTTCTAATCTGTATGGATGCAAATACATTTTTTGCATTTGAGCTTACTGCTACCCGAATATCACCATCCTGGTAAATGGCCGGTGAAACAAACTGGCATAGCCTTGGTTTGTCATGGATATTGACTAGTACTCCTGCTTTTCTGCCATCACTTTCAATTTGTTTATCCAACTCAGGATTATTGGTGCAAGAGTAAAGCATCAGGTATCCGTTTAAATCTGGAGCTTCGTATGCTTTTTCTTTATATTGAATGCCACTTTCCTTAATCTCCCGACTAACTTCTTTCGCAATCACTTCAATCTCCGCATCAAAACGTTGCAGGATTTGAATTTTGCTCCAGGCAGATTTGCCTCCGCCGATGACAAGTATCTTTTCGCCGGAAATATTGATTGCTATGGGTAAAAAGTTCTTTTCCATTTTAAATGTGATATTCAATATCTGATTCGTTTGTTTTTCCAAACTTTATTTTGTTCCATGTACGCTCATGAAAGTAGTACAAAACCATTTTTGTAAGTAACTCTACGCCACCAATTGTAATTGCAAATTCAAGTTTCCCTACAACAAACCACGCAATTATTATGGTGTCTATTGTTCCAAGTGTCCTCCATGAAACTGTTTTAGCTACGCTCCTGTAGGCTTTTTCTTTCATACTGCAAGTTTTTGTTGGTTAACTGATTTTGCGAAAGTTTCAAAGAAACGTTCCAGTTCATACTCAATAATAGCTTCAGCTTTTAAAACTTCTTCAGAGCGCAGTTTGCGGTTTTTAATAATTTCTTGTTCAATTTCCTGAATATTGAATAGTTCCATATTCTCCAGGTCAGAAACCCTTGGGTCGATATCCCGGGGAACAGCTAAATCAAATAGTATCATTTGCTTGTTTTTAGGAAGCTGCTCTTTTTTTAATACCTGGTGTGGGGCTGAAGTGGCAGAGATAAGAATGTCCGTTTCTTCCAGGATGTTTGGTAATTCCTGAAATTGGAAAGCTTTACCGTCATATTTGCTTGCAAGGGTTGATGCCTTTTCAAAAGTTCTGTTTCCAATAAAGAAAACGCTTGCCCCCTTAGACCTTAAAAACCGGATAATACTTTCAGTAAGATTGTTTGCTCCAATAAGCGTGACCTTTTGGTTCGCAAGGTTCGTTTTTTTATTCTGAAGAATTTGTACAACTGATTGCCCATGGGACATTGCACCTTTTGAAATGCCTGTTTCCCTCTTCACCTTTTTTGCAACAAAAAATGATGTTTGAAAAAGTTTGTGAAGGCTCTTGCTTAGCCTTCCGTTTTCATGAGCCAGACGATAGGCACGCTTAACTTGTCCGGCAATTGCAGTTTCTCCAATTAGAGCAGACTCTAATCCTGCTACAACACGAAACAGGTGACGAGCAATATTTTCGGTAATGTCCCCATCTCCCTTGTACCATTCAATTCTGTTGCACGTTTGCAGAAAGACCCCGGTTTTGAGTTCTCTCTTAAGGTACTTCTGGAGGATCAGTTCCCTGGTGTTTAGCGAATCAGTTCGATTTGTTTTTAAAAGTTCAACCATAATTTTTTTCAATAAAAAACCCCTCTGCTGGTACAGAAGGGCTTTTGAGTTTATATCGATTCAATATATTAGTTCATATTCATTCTTCCTTCTGCACAAAATGATTTCTACACATACACATCATAGCACATGCAACATTCATCATTTTATTTACAGAAGTGTGATTACTCATTTATGAGACTTTTTTGTCTTTTAATACGATTCAAAAATAGACTTAAGATTTAAAAATCAAAAGAAAACCGGTGTAAATTTTTATTAAATCTAAATAAGAGTTGAGTTTTATCTTTTGGTAATTGTTTCAAGTTTCTGATTATGATGTCTTTATGATTTTATTTCGCTTGTGTTAAATTTTGGTAAATTAGTATTAAGGAAGAAAACTGAGTAATGTGTCCCCTCTTAATCCAAGGCGAAGTGTTTCCAAAGCAATTACTTCATTGCTATTAATATTTCCAAGATTCACGTTAGGACCAAGCAATTTGATAAACCACACCTGCTGGCTTTTTAATGGAGATTCCCACAATATCTTAGAAACATCAATTTGTTCACGTATATCAAGGATCAATTGGCTGTTAGCAGAACCATCTTCTTTGTAAATGCCAATATTACCACTTTCCCTGGCTTCGGCAATTACCTTCCAGGCACCGGCTTCCAGTTCTTTTTTCATCCAGTTAATCCACTCTTCATTGCTGATTTCCTTTCCTTTTAGTTTTGTACCAACTTCTGAAAGAACCGTAAAATCTTTAGCGAGACCTTGAATGTATTCACATTTTTTATTGTGTTCAATTGGAAGTACGCCATCAGATACTTCAGCCATGTTCACTCCGCATTCGCTAATAAATTGTATGAACTCATCGAACATGTCGCGGGCAATAAAGGCTTCAAACATGGTTCCACCGAAATAAGGGGTGATTCCAGCACTTTGATATATTTTGATTTTTTCTTTTGTGTTTGGTGTTATAAGGCCTGTGCCAAAACCAAGTTTTACCATATCAATATAAGAAGATGCTACTTCACAAAGGTTTTCAGCTTCCCGTGTGCTTAATCCTTTGTCCATAACCATAGTAAGACCAGATTGCCTTGGTTTTTCAGGGCGTTCAGGTAGTAAAGGTAAATTGAAATTCATTCTTTTAGTCGTTTGTAGAAAAGTTGCAAGTTAAGCATTTTAACAATGGGGTAGCCTGACCAGCAATTTATAATTTAGAGGATTGGTATTTTTTTATGAGCTTTTTTATTGTTTCGTTCTGGTTGGCCTCAGGGTAGTAGTTGAATAGATCGTTATGGCCGTTGAAGTCAGCTTTAAGCGCTTTTTCAAAATAACCGGTTGCGGATGTTTCTTCCTTGTTTTCCAGCAAATATGCAGTTAGCCTGTAATTAATGCCCGAATCGTCAGAAATATATTTACAGGCTTGCTTCAGTATATCAATTGCTTTACTTAGTTTGCCCAGGTCGTATTGCATTTCGGCATAATAAACCCAACATTCAGAATTTATTGGCTCAAGCATGGTTGACATCTCAAATGCTGATTCAGCTTGTTCATACAACCCAAGTTCCTCGTTTATCTTCCCGTAGATCATCCAAAAATCAGCATTCTCTTCATCAAGCTTAATGGCTTTTTTGATGAATGTCTGTCCTTCGGTTAATTGACCCTCCATCCACATAATTAAACCAGAACCGTACCAGGCATTTGC
Organism: Prolixibacteraceae bacterium; assembly: GCA_028282195.1. GTDB lineage: Bacteria > Bacteroidota > Bacteroidia > Bacteroidales > Prolixibacteraceae > Sunxiuqinia. The sequence goes on along the minus strand of JANQII010000102.1, from coordinate 23,162 downwards.
GTTATTTTTATTTAAACGAATTGCTTTTTGATAACTAATCAAAGCTTCATTGTTACGGTTTAGGTTCATGTAACACTCGCCTAAATAGCAGTAAGCGTCATCATTATCTTTGTCAAGTCCTAAATACGCTTTGTAACACTCAATCGCTTCTTCGTAACAATTGTCGTTTGTGAGCGCATTAGCCTTGTTAAAGTATGACTGCTCAAACTGATCGTTCAGGGCTATTGAATAATCATACGCTTCAACTGCTTTTTTATATTCGCCAGTGCGGTTGTATGTAATCCCCAGGTTGTACCAAACCGATGAATTAAAAGGATCAATATCCAGGTACTTGTTATAATAGTTAATGGTTTCTTCAGATTTTAGCTCTTTATCAAAATAGTAGCCTAACTCGTACAATACAAGTTCGTTCTTCGGGTTAAGATCGTGGGCACGACTTAAAAACTCAATCGCTTTTTGGGTATAACCAGCCTGGCCCAAAGTAATTCCAATGTTATAATGCAATTCATCTTGCTCTTCATAGCTGTAGAAAATAGACTTTTCATAAGCTTCAATTGCTTCTTCATCTTTGCCCAGCAGAATTAATGCTGATCCTTTTATCAGGTATACATCAGAGTTCGTATCTTCAATCTTTTCAACGAATTGAGTTATTTCAAGGGCTTCTTCGACTTTACCATCGACCAATAAAATTTGGGCTTTTTTAATCTTTAGGGAAATTGCAGAAGCATGCATTTCAAGGCCAAAGTCAATAGCTTCCTGAGCCATCTTTATTTTTCCTTCATCAAGGAAGAAGTCACCAATTCCTTCAATTTCATATACATCGAAATATTGAAATTGCTTACTGGCCATCATTTTCTTAAAACGGCCAACAGCTTCAATTATGTCATCACCTTCGTAAAAATCTCTTGCGTCCTCGTTCATAAAATATCAATTGCGTATGCAAAAATAACAATACTTTCCTAAAGTTCTCACTCCGGCTGGTGTTCCTTTCTTAACAGGTCATTCACCGTCTTTACCGGGTTAAACGTTATTATCGGAACTTCAACAAACAAGGTATTCCAATCTGCCATAGCACTATTCCATAACCCTGGTAGTTCCTGGGCTTTCAGTTCTTTTCCATCTTTCGATTTATAAGAGATAAAACCCGTTTTAGGGTCTCTGTATTTTAAAAGGTCAAATTTTTCACCTTTGAAATTTTTTACCGCACAAATTAAATCAACAGGGTTGAAGTGGGTTGCATTGTTCACTAACTCTTTTTGTTGGGCATTATCCAAATCTATTTGCGAACTTTCTACAACCTGAAGAGACACCGACCCATCTCTGTTCTTTGACCAGAAAGGACCTCCTCCAGGTTCACCTTCATTTTTAACCATGCCACAAACCCGGACTGGCCGGTTAAATTTGGCTTTCAGGTAATGGTATAAATCTTCTTTTTCAGTATAATACTGACTTTGTGGTGGTTTCGAATTCAAAATATTTTCCAGAAAGTTTGAAGCTTCAGCAAAGAATGCACTATCAAGCGCGTAATAATGATGGGTATCAAAAATACGCTGATAATCAAATATTTTCTTCTGGTAATAAATCAACAGGCCAGCCAGGGCTTTCTTATAATTTATTGTTTCATCTTTTATAAAGTCAGGAACTACATTGTCGATATTTTTTATGAAGATGATATCGGCATCCAGGTCATTCAGGTTTTCAAGCAAAGCACCGTGTCCACCCGGCCTAAAGAGTGGAGTTCCATCCTTATTTCGGAATGGCTCATTATCCATTGTTGTGGCAATGGTATCGGTTGATGGTTTTTGCTGGCTGAAACTAATTGAGTAACTAACCCCAAACCTGCTTTCGTATTTAGACTTGATGTCTTTTAAATGAGCCTCAAAAGCTTGCTGATGTTCCGGTGAAACCGTATAATGGAGCTGAACACCTGAACGGTTATCTTTTGCATGAAGGGCGCCTTCTACACAATGTTCCTCAAACGGGGTTCTGGCCTTGTCTTCATATTTGTGAAACAATAGTAAACCTTTTGGAAGATTTCCGTAGTTAAGCCCTTCTTCGGTAAGAACAAGGTTTAGAATTTCCAGCAAACTCAATTCCGATGAACTTTTACCGGCTAGTTTTTCCAGTTCAGGAAGGAAAGCGTACTTCTGTAAATCAGTCAGAAATTGGTTAATATCATTATCTTTTAAAATTTCTTCTTCAGATGCACCTGCATCCAGTTTTTCTTTGGCAGAAAACAAAGATTTAAACATGCGACTTGCAGCGCCTGAAGCAGGAACAAACTTCAATGGTTTAGTACCTTCATTTACATTTGAATCAAATAATTCGATGTATTTTTTTACCTGATCCTCGTTTAAACGGATAATACCGTTTCCTACAGTAGCCGCTTGAATTATTTCCAGAAACGGGAAGCCTTGTTTGAAGTTAACGATCTGTTCCTCAACGACTGCTGGGTCACCGCCTCTTCCTTTGATATAAGCAATATCTTCTGTTTTAAGCATAGATTGTGGATTTGAGTCTTTATAAAGTTAGGGAAATAGAAAGTACAAATCGATGGGTAAAAGCCCCCAATCTATCGAAAGTTTTCAACAATTGTTAGCAATCTTGTTTTACATTTTTTAATTATCTGAAAGTTAAAAGATTAATTTTGTAGCCTATTTGAGTGATATGAGTGATCAGCAATTCCCATGGGGGCATAACCGGCGGTATAACGATTTTCCAGGCTATTTTAAAAATAAGTTTCAGGGAAGGGTGCAGAAAGTATCTGTTGATGCGGGTTTTACGTGTCCAAACCGTGATGGGACGAAGGCATTAAATGGTTGCTCATACTGTAACAATACCACTTTTAAGCCGGACTACTGCAGGCTTGAAAAAAGCATTAGTGAACAGGTGCAACAAGGTATTGACTTTTTTGCAAAGAAATATAAGTCAATGAGGTTTTTGGCCTATTTTCAGGCATACACAAATACCTATGCTCCGGTTGAGCTTTTAAAAGAACGATACGAAGAAGCCTTACAAAATCCTAAAGTTGTCGGATTAGTTATTGGTACACGTCCTGATTGTTTGGATGGGGAAGTTCTCGATTATTTGGAGAAGATATCAAAGGATTTCTATGTGATGGTTGAATTTGGGGTTGAGTCGGTTAAAAACGAAACGCTGCAGCGCATTAATCGCGGGCATTTGTACGAACACTCAATCCAGGCTATTGAAGAGACAGCCCAACGAGGTATTCATAATTGTGCCCATTTAATTTTAGGATTGCCGGGTGAAGACAGAAGCGACTTTCTTATCCAGGCAAAAGAAATATCGAAGCTTCCGGTTGAAAACCTAAAATTGCATCAACTGCAAATTCATAAGGGTACAAAAATGGCTTCAGATTATGAGAAGCAGCCCGGGGAATTTCATTTATTTTCAGCAGATGAATACCTGGAATTAGTCGTTGATTACCTGGAACATTTGAATCCTTCAATAATTGTTGAACGCTTTGTAAGTCAGGCTCCACCCAATATGCTTATTGCCCCAAAGTGGGGATTGAAAAACTTCGAGTTTGTGGCTAAGCTTGAAAAACTCTTAGAGAAAAGACAAACCTGGCAGGGGAGGCTTTGGGAAGAAGAGAATAGGAGAAAGTGAGAATGGAAACCGGAAAATGGAGAAGGCAGACAGTAACAGAGAAGGTATCGTCATAGCGTGGAGCGCAGTGACGTGGCTATCTGTTTTGGGTTACGAGTTACTGTTATCGAGAGACCGATAACCAATGACAATTGACTAAAATAAAACAAGATACTGGATGCCTGATGTTGGATACTTGATAGCCCGTAGGGCTAAAACATTAGTAGCCCGGGGTAAATGATACCGGGAATTCGGGAGAATGTAAGCCCGGGATATAATGATAAATCCCAATAAGGCGCAACTGGATTAATTGCAAATAACAATGGATTTTCATGCGCCACAAACGAAATAAGGCGCAACTGGATTAATTGCAAATAACAATGGATTTTCATGCGCCACAAACGAACAAGTAAAAGGAAGCAATGAGAGATAAAATGATTTTAAATATTGAGAATGGGAGAATAGAAGAACATGAAGGAAAATAGAGACAAAATGACAAAGCATGAACAAATAAATCAAATACGGAACAAGGACACGGAAGACCGTAGAAAGAGAGTTTCCGGCTTCGGACTTCCAACTTTCAGCTCAGTAAGTACCAGGTACTTGCCAATTGTAAGGCGTACTTTAGCCTTTGCTAAACGTACTTTGGCATTTGTATCATGTACACTAACACCTGTTGACCGTACTTATCCGTTTGTAAACGGTACATTAACACCTGCGTAATATAATTAAATTCAATTAGCCTGTTATGAGTAACTCCGAAATACTATTATACCAAACCGAAGATGGACAAACCATGATTGATGTTCGTTTAGAAGAAGAAACTGTTTGGCTTTCACAGGCACAAATGAGTGAGCTTTTTCAAAAAGAACGTTCCGTTATAACTAAGCATATCAAGAATATTTTTGAGGAAGGAGAATTACAGGAAGAAAGCAATGTGCAAATTTTGCACATTAGTGGTTCCGACCGCCCTGTTAAGTTTTATAATCTTGATGTAATAATTTCGGTTGGATATAGAGTTAAAAGCCATCAGGGAACGAAATTTCGTCAGTGGGCAACAGCACGTTTGAAAGAATACATTGTGAAAGGATTTACCATGAACGATGACTTGTTAAAACAAGCCGGAGGAGGTAATTACTTTGATGAATTATTGGCACGCATCAGGGATATTCGTTCATCAGAAAAAGTATTTTGGAGGAAAGTCCTCGATATTTATGCAACAAGTATAGACTATAACCCTTCTCTGGAAATGTCGGTAATGTTTTTTAAAACCGTTCAGAACAAAATACACTGGGCTGCACACGGGCATACAGCAGCTGAGATAATTTATCAACGAGTAGATTCAGGAAAACCAAATTTAGGATTAAGCAGTTTCAAGGGAAAGAAACCAACAAAACAGGAAACAGAGGTTGCGAAAAACTACCTTGCAAAGGATGAACTAAACATTTTGAACCGAATTGTGATAGCTTATTTGGAATTGGCGGAAATTCAGGCACTCAACCAAGAGCCAATGTACATGAAAGATTGGATAGAGCAACTTGATGCATTCCTTAAAATGACACGAAAGGATATTTTAAATCATGCAGGAACGATCAGTCATAAACAAGCATTAGAAAAAGCACATACAGAGTATCAGAAGTTTAAGGAATTGAGGAAAAATGAGATTTCTGAAGTGGAAAAGCATTTCTTGGAACAAATAAATGAGACAGAAGAGAAATTAAAAGATAAAAACAAGGAATAGTCATAGCGAGGAGTGTAGTGACGTGGCTATCTGATTCGGGATGCTGCGAGTTACGAGTTACAAGTTTCGGGTTGATAGTGTCGTTTATAATAATTCGCAAAAACATAACGATTTGATGTCATTCCGGACGAGTGAAACGATGATCCGGAGTCTGTATCAAACTTCATCCTTCCGTCATCCTGTCCGGCAGCTGCCGGACAGGATCTCATTCTGATGTAGATTCCGAAACACCTGCCTGACGGCAGTCAGGAGTTGCCAATGACAGATTTTTTGTTCAGTTGTTTCAACGCTGGCAGGTTCTGGGAAAAGACAAAGACCTGTCAGTGTGCTTGCACCTGCCAGGGTCTTATAACTAAAAATAAACTGTCATTTCCTCATTATGCCTAATAAAATTGGGTAGGTTCTCGGAATGACGTGTTTATCTTAAAATCTTTTACTAACTTACACCTAGCTAAATCGAACAAATGCCCTGAAAGTATAATCTACATAAGGTAAACAAAGCAGCAGCATTTGTTTGGATATGTTTTTTTTGTACATAATAAACTAGCTGGGTGTCATTCTAAAAAGTTCTGCGATTGTATATCAAAACTATAAATTTGAAATTATTTTGCAGATTATGAATTATGATGTATCTTCGTTTTGAAGTTTAATTTGTAAAAAACAAAACGATGTTAATTGAATTCAATATAGAAAACTTTCTGTCATTTAAAGATTTAACTACCCTTTCGATGGTCGGAGCTAAGTCATTTAAAGAGCATCAGGAAAGTCATATCTCAGAAAGGTACAAAAACATTAGCTTACTAAAATCTGCAATTATTTACGGAAATAATGCTAGTGGTAAAAGTAATTTGCTCGAAGCTATGGGATTTATGAAATCTACAATCATAAATTCTTTCAGAGATGCATTGATGGAAAATGGAGAAAGGTCATTCCCATTAGAAAAATTTGCACTTAATACAGGAACCGAAAAAGAAACCAGCTATTTTGAAATTTCTTTTATCTATAATGAAACGAAATATCGTTATGGATTTGAAATTGATTATGATAAGATTGTTGCAGAATGGCTTTTCCACACTACAAGTAAAGAGGTTTATCTTTTTAAAAGAGACCATCAGAAAATCGAAATAAATAAATCATCCTTCAAAGAAGGACTTGGAAAAGAAGAAGATGTAAAAGATAACGTTCTTTTTTTATCGTTACTTGCAACACTAGGAAAAGAAACATCAACAAATATTGTTGAGTGGTTTAAAAATTTCAAATTTGTTAATGGAATTCACGATCGTGGGCATAAGAGATTTACCATTGACAAACTTAAATCTGATAAACAATTTTATAACTGGGTATTACATTTCATTAAGTATTTAGAAATATCGAACCTTTCTACAACTGAAGAAGATGTTAACGATATTGATTTAGAAAATCTTAAGACAAAAGAAAAAGATGAAGAATTAATTAATCTTTTGACCAGTATTCAGAAAATTCAATCAAAGCAACCCAAACGAGACCAATTGATTACATATCATAGACAATACGATAAAAACAATGTATTGGTAGATACTGTTCCTTTTAACTTTGACAAACAGGAGTCTGAAGGAACAAAAAAGCTACTTTATTTACTTGGACCTTGGTACGATGCATTAAAAAATGGTAAAGTATTAATTATTGATGAATTAGATTCCAGATTACACAGCCACTTAACGCTTAGATTAATTGACTTCTTTCATAAGTTCAATAAAAACAATGCTCAATTAATATGTGCTGTGCACGATATTTCTTTACTTAATAAAGAAACATTTAGAAGAGACCAAATTTGGTTTGTGGAAAAAAATCAGTTTGGAGCATCTGAACTTTTCTCATTAGGGAATTTTAAAACTGACAAAGTCAGAAATAAGTCAGCGTTTGATAAAAATTATCTAGAAGGTAAATATGGAGCTATTCCTTATTTTGACATTGATGAAAAATTAACTCAATTATTATATGGCAAAAGGCAAGCAGAATAAATTCAAGTCAAGAAGTTCTGCTTCCTATAAAAGAGAAGTAAAGAACATTGAGTTAAGGCAGGGCAGAAAAGAGCCATTAATCGTTCTAAGTTTTAAAGATTTAGATAGAAATCAAGGGCAATCGTTTAAGGATTGGGAAACTGATAAACTATTAGCATTGGCTGTTCGTAAATTACATGAGGTTTGTCAATTAACAGTCGGACAAGCCACGGCACAGCAAATTATTAAACCTTATACGAAAGTTGGATTTCCTCCTGACTCTGGATTTACTCATCCAAAACATATATTACCTGATGTAACTTGGTGTTCTATGCATATTCAAGGGAAAGAATGTGTTATCGGATATTTTGAAGACAATATTTTCAATGTAGTATTTCTTGATAAGGATCATGAATTTTGGATATGTAAGAAAAAATAAAGAACGAACACCCAACATTTTGTAAAGGTCATAGCGGGTTAAGTGCTCAATTTAAGGTTTAATTCCTGCATCAACTTTTACTTGGTCTTACAGAAAATCACTCCGCAATCTGCCACTACTAATACAATTTACCGTTATCACTTCTCAAACACCGAAAAGTGTACACTCCCATAGTTTCGTAGTTCAGAGAAACCTTCTAAATCAGAAAAGTCATAATCCTTTGAATGTTCCAAAATAAAGATGCCGTCGGATTTAATGATGTTTTCGGAAAGCACAAGTTCCGGCACTTCTTTAAATTTTGGGTGATCATAGGGTGGGTCAGCAAAAACGATATCGAATTGGCGGTCGGTTTTTTTAACAAACTGAAATGCATTTGCCTTTACCGCTTTGATGCTTTTTTCATTCAGCTTTGCAATGGTTTCTTTTATAAACCGAAAGTGATTAAAGTTTAACTCGACAGAAGTAATATCTGTACAACCTCTCGATGCAAATTCAAACGAAATGCTTCCGGTACCTGAAAATAAATCAAGCACCGAAATTTCGTCAAAATCTACTTTGTTTTGCAGGATATTGAACAGGCTTTCCTTGGCCATATCGGTTGTAGGACGCGCTTTAAACGATTTCCCGGGGTGAAATAGCCGTCCCTTATATTTTCCGCCTACAATGCGCATGCCTGTGAATTTAGCAGGGTTACGAAGCGGCCATCAGGCAGTTGATCAAACAAATAGCTGTAGTGGTAGTCTGGGTGAGCTGATGAAAGCTGAACATGTTTGATATATTGGCGAACGCGATGATAGATAGTCGTTTTTTTGCTTGCAATTCCTTCCAACAGAATTGGCGTTTTCTCAGGATCGATTTCCATTGATGAAACCACATTCATGATAAAATAAAGCATGTCATCATCGCTATGGTAAGAAAAGGAATTAATAAATTTTAGTTGGTTTTTAGTGGCATAAACCAACCAGATGTAATCCTTTCGTATTAAAACAGCCAGAAAAATATCCGAATGTATCGTGTGGTTGGCATTCCATATAAATGGTACACATTCGTGTGTGATAGGAATATTGGGGTGTTTTTCGCCAATAAAATCAAACAACCTTTTCGGGATTTCAAATCCGAGTTCTCCACTAAAAGGAGATAGCGAATTATTTAATATTTGTTCGTGTGACGGGTCTCCAAAGTTAAGGTTGAAAATTCCATCAACTTCTTCTTTTTGAAAATAAGAGGATGGAACAAGAGTCGCTTTTTGCGTTGAAAAAATAATATGAGTTGATTTAAACCCGCGATTTAGTTTTTCCTCGTTATTGTAAAAATCACGAATGTGTTTAGCAAGTAGGGGAGAGTCACCTGAAACGATGGGGTGATGTGCCAGTTGCACATATTTCTTTTGAATACCGTCCAGTATACAAAAAGAAAGTCCATCCAGGCTAAACTGGATGGACAGATGATATTCTGAAGTGAAATTTAAATCAAATGTTTCGTCAACAAGAGCTAACTTCTGCATAGAAATGATTACTCCCAGTTACCTGCGTTGTTGTTGGCTTCAGTTAATGACCCAACTTTAAGTCCCGGATACTTTTCGTTTGTACGTCTTTGGTCATTCAGGTTAATTACCAACTGACGATCCAGGTTTTTAAGAATTGTGTTGTTGTGTGCTTTAGCTTCAAATACAGGTACTTTAATTCCGGAACCGGTTGTAATAATAGTAGCTCCAAGGTGGAATTCAGCAACAGTATCAGTAACAGGAATCATTTTAAGCTGATCAATTGAGTAGTTTTTCCCAAATAATGTATCCAATACACTTATTTTAATTGTATCCCTGATGATCAGACCTTGTGCAAGAGCTTTTGCTTCAGTCAAACCAGCATCAATCATACTGTCAGTAAGCATACCAAATTTCTTCACCAGTGGAAGAGAATCAGTTTTTACAAAATTGATCAGTGTATCCCAACTGCCTGTAAATTTGCCATTCACATTTCTGTAAGCAACTTGTGCTTTCCTGATATCTTTTAAGCGCTCAACTGTTACATCGTATCTGGCATCTTTAGCTTTTCCAAATTCGATAGGCCTTTCAACACTTTTATAAATTAGGAATGCAAATACAACAGCAAGGATTATGAGAGCGATCTGAATTACTGTCTTCATCTTTGTTTTTTTAAGATTAGTTTTTGTTTGCTTGCAAATTTATAAAAAAAATTAAATTACAATCTTCGGAATAGTTTTAATTTAGCGTCAATGTTAAAAAAACACCTCCATCAGCAAATCATCGGGAACCTGGATTTTTCCCCTACCAGTGGGCAAGAGTTATTGGCTGGGAAATTAGCGGACTTTGTCACGCTTGAATCTAATGATGCTATTTTTTTACTGAAAGGCTATGCCGGAACCGGAAAAACCAGCATGGTTAATGCTTTTGTCAAGACATTGGCAAAGTTTAAGTTTCAGTCAGTTTTACTTGCTCCGACTGGAAGAGCAGCAAAAGTATTGACATCTTACACCGGTAAAAATGCCTATACCATTCATAAAAAAATATACCGGCAAAAAACATCATCGGATGGAATGGGAAAATTTGTTTTGGACAGAAACCTGCATAAAAACGCTTTTTTTATTGTTGATGAGGCATCGATGATCGCAAATGATTCATTTGAAATCTCAGTTTTTGGATCAGGGCGTTTGCTGGATGATTTGTATGAATATGTATATGGTGGTCAAAATTGCAAAGTTATTCTGGTTGGCGATACAGCACAGTTACCACCGGTAGGAATGGAAATTAGTCCGGCGCTTGATGCTTCTGAACTGGAATTATACGGTTTGGATGTTTTTGAGCATGAACTAACCGAGGTTGTTCGTCAGCAGCATGATTCCGGGATTTTGTACAATGCAACCCAAATTCGCGAAATGGTTTCTGATGACTATTTTGAACCGGCATATTTCCCAATTGAATTAGAGGGTTTTGAGGATTTAAAAAGAATCAGTGGTGAAGACTTAATCGAGAAGATAGGGAATTGTTATGACCGCTATGGGGAAGAGCAAACAATGGTGGTTACCCGGTCAAATAAACGTGCCAACAAGTTTAACCAAGGTATTCGGTCGTCTATTCTTTATAAAGAAGCTGAAATTACTCAGGGCGATTTACTGATGGTTGTAAAGAATAACTACTTCTGGCTGGGTGATGATGAGCGGCTTGATTTTATTGCGAATGGGGATATTGCAAAAATTCAGACCATTTACGATTATGAAGAATTGTATGGTTTTCGTTTTGCAAATGTCTGCCTGAAATTGATTGACTACGATGACCTGGAGATTGATTGCAAAATCTTTTTAGACACATTGTCGATTGAAACTGCATCTTTGGGGTCAGAAGAAAATCAAAGGCTGTTTCATGCCGTGGCAGAAGACTATCTGGATATTCGAAGCAAAAAGAAACGCTGGGAAAAAATTAAAGAGAATCCACACTTTAATGCTTTACAGGTTAAGTTTGCCTATGCAGTTACTTGCCATAAAGCCCAGGGGGGACAATGGGATGCTGTTTTCCTGGATCAGGGCTACCTGGTTGAAGATATGTTGAATGTAGAGTATTTACGATGGCTTTATACCGCTTTCACCCGCCCGGTAAAAGAGTTGTATTTGGTAAACTTTAATAAGGAATTCTTTTTGGAAGAAGAATAATTTTGGGAAATACCAAAGTCCAAAACACAGTTCGAATGTGAAATTTGGAATTTGGTATTGAATGTCCGTAATGAATCATAATCCACACGTCACCCTGAACTTGTTTCAGGGTCTCATTTATATATAACTGATTGCCAGTAAGTATGAGATGCTGAATCAAGTTCAGCATGACGTAAAAACAAGCGATATAACACAAAGCGGATATTCAATTTTGTTATTTGGAGTTTCGAAATAGAGTTCAGAAACGATTTATTCTATTTCAACAGTATAAGTTTCCCCATCTTCAGCAGCATAGGTTTCTTTAAAAATTTCACGGGCTTCATCTAAAATTAGTTGAGGTTTTTTGTAGCGGGCAGAGAAGTGTCCAATTAGAAGTTTTTTGGCATTGGCGAGTTTAGCGACTTGTGCAGCTTCTTTTCCTGTTGAGTGAAAAGTGTCCTTTGCGAGCTTTTTATCGATTTCAGCAAATGTGGCTTCATGATAAAGTAAATCCACATCTTTAATCGTTTCAATAAAGCTTTCAGAATATATGGTGTCGGAGCAAAATGCAAACGAACGTGGTTTGGGTGGAGGGGTCACCAGTTTTGCGTTTTTTATGATTTCCCCATTTTCGGTTACGAAATCTGCCCCCTTTTTTATATTCTTTATTTTTTTAATAGGAATGTCGTATTTTTTTATTTGCCCTTTCTTGATATTTGCTTCCCGTTCTTTTTCTTTAAAAAAGAAACCACAGCATTGAATTCTATGCTTTAGAGGGAATGATGTAATCGAAACTTTTTCATCTTCATAAATCAACTGCTCTTTCCTGAAGTTTAAAGGATGGAAAACCAACTTATAATCCATTTCCCTGATTCCTAAAAACTCAAGCTGAAACTGAATATATCGTTGCAATTCAGAATGGGCATAAATATAAAGGTCACTTGTTCTGCCTAATAAAATCTGGGTAGATAAATATCCAATCAGACCAAAAAAATGATCACCGTGCAGGTGTGAAATCAGGATGTGATTTAGTTTACTAAAACCGACCCGAAGTTTTCGGATTTGATGTTGAGTGCCTTCCCCGCAATCAATTAAAAAAAACCGCCCAAGTACATTGAGCACCTGAGCGGTTGGATATCTTGAGGAAGTAGGCATTGCGGAGCTACTTCCTAAAACAGTCAGTTGAAATGGCAAATGCATTTTAAAGTTTGCTTTTCTCCTCCAGAAGTTTCTCTGCTTCTTCAAGGTCTTTTGTAATGATCAAGACCGTATGAAGCATCGAAATGTGGATAAGATGTTCAACGTCTGGTTGAAGTCCGCAGAGAATAAAAGTACCAATAGCGTCTTCACATAAGCGGTTAGCTACCAAAATTGAACTCAATCCTGAAGAGTCAACATAAGAACACATGCTTAAATCAAGAATAATGTTTTTTTCATCTTCATTGATAATGACCTTGAGCTGTGATTTAAGCTCTGGTGCATTAGCTGTGTCCAGCTTTTTATTCAGTACTTTTATGACTGAATGGTTATCCTTTTTTATAATCTCAAATTCCATATCACGAAAATTACGAAATTTTGATGGAATTGAACAAATTCAAATTACTTTTCTTTGCTCTCTTCAGCTTCCATTTGAGATTTTAATGCTGCCAGTTCGCTGATATCACCAAGCGTTGTTTTTTCCAGGTTGTCTTTAACAGACTTAACTGCTTTCTTGGTTTGTTTAGCTTGTGTTTTCTTCGCAGCTGTTTCAGCGGATTTCTTTTCATCCTCGAATACACGTGAATGAGAAAGAATGATACGTTTAGCAGCTTTTGAGAACTCAATTACTTTGAAGTTCAGTTTTTCATCAAGACTCGCTTGTGAACTGTCTTCTTTTACAAGGTGGCGAGGAGTTGCGAAACCTTCAACACCGTAAGGAAGAGCAATTGTAGCACCTTTGTCGAATAATTCAACAACAGTACCTTCGTGAATTGAATCTACAGAGAAAATAGTTTCAAATACATCCCATGGATTTTCTTCCAGTTGCTTGTGTCCCAAGCTTAGACGACGATTGTCTTTGTCGATATCAAGAACAACAACCTCGATTGCTTCGCCAATTGAAGTGAATTCAGATGGGTGCTTGATTTTCTTGGTCCAGCTTAAGTCTGAGATGTGGATCAATCCGTCAACACCTTCTTCAATTTCTACGAATACACCAAAGTTTGTGAAATTACGAACGCTTGCTTTGTGCTTAGTTCCAACGCCAAACTTAGTTTCAATTTCCTGCCATGGGTCTTGTCTCAATTGCTTGATACCAAGAGACATTTTCCTTTCGTCGCGGTCAAGGGTAAGAATCTGAGCTTCTACTTCTTCACCTACTTTAAGGAAATCTTGTGCACTGCGCAAGTGTTGTGACCAGCTCATTTCTGAAACGTGGATAAGACCTTCCACTCCGGTTGCAATCTCAACGAATGCACCATAGTCAGCCATAACAACCACTTTACCTTTCACGCTATCGCCAACTTTAAGCTCTGCGTCAAGGTTATCCCATGGGTGAGGGGTAAGTTGTTTAAGACCAAGGGCGATACGTTTTTTGTCATCATCGAAGTCAAGGATAACAACGTTTAATTTTTGGTCCAACTCAACGATTTCATTTGGATGTGAGATACGTCCCCAGCTTAAGTCTGTAATGTGGATCAATCCGTCAACACCACCAAGGTCGATGAACACACCATATGAAGTAATATTCTTAACAGTACCTTCAAGTACTTGTCCTTTCTCCAATTTAGAGATAATCTCTTTCTTTTGTTGCTCAAGCTCAGCTTCGATAAGAGCTTTGTGAGAAACAACAACGTTACGGAATTCCTGGTTAATCTTAACAACTTTGAATTCCATTGTTTTTCCTACGTACACATCGTAGTCGCGGATAGGCTTAACATCAATTTGTGAACCTGGCAAAAATGCTTCAATGCCAAATACATCTACAATCATACCACCTTTAGTGCGGCACTTGATGTAACCTTTGATGATTTCGTCTTTTTCAAGAGCTTCGTTAACACGGTCCCAGGAGCGTACCGCACGAGCTTTTTTGTGTGACAAAATCATTTGGCCTTTTTTGTCTTCAAGGCTTTCTACATAAACTTCTACGGAATCACCTACTTTTAGGTCAGGGTTGTAGCGGAATTCGTTTAAGCTTACAATACCATCAGATTTGTAGCCTATGTCAACAACAACTTCACGTTTGTTCATTGAGATAACAGTACCTTCAAGAACTTCCTTTTCCGAAACCGTGTTCAATGTGTTGTTGTAAAGTTCTTCTAATTCGTTTTTGTTTTCACCGGCAAAGCCTTCCTGGTCACTTTCAAGGGCATCCCAGTCAAATTCATCAGCTTCAGCAACAGGTGCAGCAACTTTTTTAGTTTTTTTGGCAACTGGCTTTTCCTCAGCAATAACTTCTTCTTTCTCCTCTTCAACAGGTTTTTCTTCGGCTACAGCTTCTTCTTTTACTTCTTCAGTTGGTTTTTCTTCAAGCTCTTTTTTTACCGAAGCTTCTTTTTTAGCTTTTGCAGTGGTTTTTTTTGCGGCAGGCTTTTCTTTAACTTCTTCTTTAGCAGGAGCTTCTTCTTTTACCTCAGCGGCAGGGGCTTCTTCCTTTTCCTGCACTTCTTGTACAGCTTCTTTTTGTTCGAGTTCTTCCTTAACTTCAGGAGTCTCTTTCTTTTGTTCTACCATTTAAAATTCAATTAATTAATAAGTTAGACTTTATATTTTTAAATGCGCGGCAAAAATAGGAATCTAATCCTATAATTCAAAGATTTTCAGAGGTTTTTTGGGTTTTTTGCAGTTTGTTTTGAAATAATTTGATAAATCAAATTCATTTTGTGCCGATAATAGTAAAACATGAAAGAAAAGACTTTAGTTTTGTAAAAAAGATCAGGATTGTAAAAAATGATTTTTTATACTTTTGAGATAGTCCTTTTTCAACATAAAAAAACTAAATGAAACGAATATTAGTTACAGGAGGTGCCGGATTTATTGGTTCGCATTTATGCGAACGACTTTTGAATGACGGAAATGAAGTTATTTGTCTGGATAATTTTTTTACCGGTTCAAAAGAAAAGATAGTTCATCTGTTGGATAATCCTTATTTCGAGTTAGTTCGCCATGATGTTACTATGCCTTATTACATTGAAGTGGATGAAATTTATAATCTTGCTTGTCCTGCTTCGCCTGTACATTATCAGTTTAATGCTATTAAAACCATAAAGACCTCAGTAATGGGGGCTATCAATATGCTAGGACTTGCAAAAAGGGTAAAAGCTAAGATTTTACAGGCATCAACCAGCGAAGTTTATGGAGATCCACAGATACATCCTCAAATTGAAGATTATTGGGGAAATGTGAATCCGATTGGAATTCGCTCCTGTTACGACGAAGGTAAACGTTGTGCGGAATCGTTGTTTGTTAATTATCACAATCAGAATAATGTACGAATAAAGATTGTTCGGATTTTCAACACCTATGGTACACGAATGGAAACAGACGATGGGAGAGTGATATCAAATTTTATTGTGCAAGCACTACGAGGAGAGGATTTAACTATTTTTGGCGATGGAAAACAAACCCGGGCTTTTCAGTATGTGGATGATTTGGTTGAAGGAATGATTAGGATGATGGCTACAGGTGATGACTTTATTGGGCCCGTGAATATTGGAAACCCAGATGAGTTCACCATGCTTGAGCTGGCGGAAAAAATTATTGAAATAACTGGCTCAAAGTCAAAAATAATTTTTCAACCCTTACCAAAGGATGATCCAATGCAAAGGCAACCGGATATTTCTTTAGCAAGGGAAAAATTAAATGACTGGCATCCCGTTATTAAGCTCGAAGATGGTTTAAAAAGAACGATTGCATATTTCGATCAATTATTGAAAGAAACTAATTAATTTAAAACGAATGAAAGGTATTGTCCTTGCCGGAGGTTCCGGAACCCGATTATATCCGATTACCAAAGCAATCTCGAAGCAGATAATTCCGGTTTACGATAAACCGATGATTTACTATCCGGTTTCAGTTTTAATGCTTGCCGGTATTCAGGAAATCCTGATTATTTCAACACCTGAAGATTTACCTATTTATAAAAAACTATTGGGGGATGGTAGCCAGCTAGGCTTAAAACTGCAGTATGCAGAACAGCCATCACCTGATGGATTGGCGCAGGCATTTATCATTGGTGATGAGTTTATAGGAGACGATTCAGTATGTATGATATTGGGGGATAATATATTCTATGGCTACAATTTCAGCTCAATTTTAAAAGAAGCCAGGGCAATTGAGGACGGAGCTGTAGTTTTTGGTTATTATGTGAATGACCCTGAACGTTATGGAGTTGTTGAGTTTGATGATGACGGAAAGGTGCTTTCGATTGAAGAAAAGCCAGCTATCCCAAAATCAAACTATGCGGTTACCGGGCTTTATTTTTACGCGAATGATGTTGTTCAAAAAGCGAAGGGTTTAAAGCCTTCGAAACGAGGTGAGCTTGAGATTACAGATTTAAATAAGCTTTACCTGAATGAAGATCGCTTAAGTGTGAAGTTACTCGGGCGGGGTTTTGCATGGCTGGATACAGGTACTCATGACAGCTTATTGCAAGCCTCTAATTTTATTGCAACTATTGAGCAAAGGCAGGGATTGAAGGTTTCGTGTCTTGAAGAAATTGCATTTAAAAAAGGCTATATCGATAAAGAGCAGTTATTGAAGCTTGCAAAACCATTGATGAAAAATCAATATGGCGAATACCTTTATAAACTGGCAAAAAAAGAAATAACCTCATTTTAACAAGAGCAGATAGAATGAAGATTACAAAAACTCCCATGGAAGGATTGTTGGTATTTGAGCCTCGTGTTTTTAATGATGAAAGAGGGTATTTCTTTGAAACCTTCAGGCACGAGTATTTTGAAGAAATTGGATTAAAAAATACGTTTGTACAAGATAATGAATCAAAATCATCAAAAGGCGTAGTTCGGGGGCTACATTACCAAATAGAACCCTATGCGCAGGCAAAATTGGTCCGGGTAATTTCAGGTACTGTTTATGATGTTGCGGTTGATTTGAGAAAGAACTCACCAACCTATAGTAAGTGGTTTGGGATTGAACTAAGTGAAGAAAATAAGAAGCAATTTTATATCCCCCGTGGTTTTGCCCATGGTTTTTCAGTTTTAAGCGAAACAGCGATTTTCTCTTATAAATGTGATGGATATTATCAACAAAATGCCGAAAGGGGTATTTTGTATAATGATCCGGTTTTAAATATTGATTGGAAACTGGCAGCTGATGAAATAATGGTTTCAGGGAAAGATCTCTTAAGCCCTGATTTTGAAAATGCCGAAATCAATTTTGAACTATGATAAAAGTATTAGTAACAGGAGCAGATGGCCAGTTAGGTTCTGAGTTTAAAAAACTAAGTAAAGAGTTTTCTGAGTTTGAATTTTTGCTGACAGATATTAATGACCTTGATATAGCCAAGTGGAAGGATGTTGAGGCATATTTCAGGAAAAACGAACCGGACTATGTAATCAATTGCGCTGCTTATACGGCTGTAGATATTGCTGAGAAAGATATTTCTTTTGCTGAATTGCTGAATACGAAAGCGCCGTCGTTTTTGGGTAATATTGCAGAGAAGTATGATAGTAAGGTCATTCATATATCTACTGACTATGTTTTTGATGGGACATCGTATATTCCTTACACCGAATCGGATATGGTTAACCCTGAATCTGTTTACGGAAAAACGAAATTGAATGGCGAGATTGGACTGATTAAAGAACATGCTTCTGCATTGATCATCAGAACATCATGGCTGTATTCTTCATTTGGAAAAAATTTCTTAAAAACAATTTTAAGGCTAAGTGAAGAAAGGGATAAACTGAAAGTAGTATTTGATCAAATTGGCACTCCAACTTATGCCAGGGATTTGGCACAGGCAATCTTAATGATAATTTCAAAAACCGAAAATGGTTTTGTTGACTGGAAGCCTGGAATATACCATTATTCAAACGAAGGCGTGTGCAGTTGGTATGATTTTGCAAAAGAAATTTTAGACTTGTCAGGTTCCGATTGTGATGTATTGCCGATTGAATCTGTTGATTATCCTACTCCGGCTAAGCGGCCGTTCTACAGCGTTCTTAACAAATCGAAAATTAAGCGTATTTTTGGCATCCAAATTAAACATTGGCAGGATAGTCTTGCCATGTGTGTCGAAGAGTTAAACAATTAAGAAGTTATTGAAATGGCAACAAATCAAGATACCTTGAATAGCGTAATTGAAAAAGCAAATACCTGGTTAACTGATGTATATGATGAGGAAACCCGCGAAGAGGTCCAGCGCATGCTTGATCAGGAAGATAAAACAGAATTAATCGATTCATTTTACAGAGACCTTGAATTTGGGACTGGCGGGCTTCGTGGTATAATGGGAGCTGGATGTAACCGGATGAACATTTATACAGTTGGTGCAGCTACCCAGGGGTTGAGCAATTACCTAAAAAAAGAATTTGCTCATTTAGATGAAATTAAAGTAGCAATTGGTCATGATTGCAGGAACAATAGCCGTCTTTTTTCGGAGAAGAGTGCAGGGATTTTTGCAGCCAACGGCATCAAGGTTTATTTGTTTGAAGATTTAAGGCCTACTCCTGAGCTATCATTCGTTATTCGTGAATATGGTTGCCAAAGTGGTATTATCCTTACCGCATCTCATAATCCAAAAGAATATAATGGATACAAGGCATACTGGGAAGATGGTTCTCAAATTGTTGGGCCTCATGACGTAAATATCATTGAGGAAGTTAAAAAAATAAATGCTGAAGATATTCAGTTTGAAGGAAATAAAGAGCTTATTGAAATTATTGGGGAAGAAGTTGATCAGAAATTCCTTGAGATGGTAAAAACAGTTTCTATTGCCCCTGAAATTGTTCAAAAGCACAAAGACCTTAAAATTGTATTTACCCCAATTCATGGAACAGGAGTAAAATTGATTCCGGATGCGATAAAGGCATTTGGTTTTGAGAATGTAATTAATGTCCCTGAGCAAGATGTGGTTAGCGGTGACTTTCCAACTGTTGTTTCTCCTAATCCTGAAGAAACTGCTGCTATGGATATGGCCATGAAAAAAGGAGCTGAAGTTGATGCAGATGTTGTAATGGCTTCTGACCCTGATTCAGACCGTTTGGGCGTTGCCTGTAAAAATGATAAAGGTGAGTTTGTGATTATCAATGGTAATCAAACTGCGCTTGTTTTCATTTATTACATCATTACCCGTATGAAAGAAAGTAATAGTTTGAAAGGCAATGAGTTTATTGTTAAAACTATTGTTTCTACTGAAAAAATCGCTGAGATTGCTCAAAAAAATGGAATTGAATACTTTGATGTATTCACCGGCTTTAAATATATAGCTGAAGTTATTCGTGACTATGAGGGTATTAAAAAGTACATTGGTGGTGGCGAAGAAAGTTTCGGGTTTATGCCTGCTGATTTTGTCCGTGATAAAGATGCCGTTTCTTCATGTGCCTTAATGGCAGAGATTGTTGCCTGGGCAAAAGACCAGGGCAAATCGCTTTACGAGTTGCTTCAGGATATTTACCTGGAGTATGGCTATTCAAAAGAAAAAATGAAATACATTGTTCGCCAGGGAAAAACCGGTGCTGATGAAATTCAGCAGATGATGGTGAACTTCAGAAATGATCCTCCAAAAACCTTAGGTGGAAGTAAGTTGGCTGTAGTGAAAGATTACGCTGATCTGACCGAAAGAAATCTATTGACTGGGGAGGAGAATAAAATTAACCAAAAAATTACTTCAAATGTACTTCAGTTTTTTACTGAAGATGGAACAAAAATTTCTGTTCGCCCTTCAGGTACTGAACCTAAAATTAAGTTTTATTTTGAAGTTGTCGGTGAGTTGAATAGTCGTGAGGAATTTGATCAAGTAGAAAAAACTGCCGAAAATAAAATCGATTCAATTATGGATGAATTGGATCTATAACGTCGTTAAATTAAAATTTACTAAACCATGAAGAAATTACTAAACCTGTTTTTAGTATTAATTTGTTTTGTATCGTTTGCCCAGGAAGAAATGCCCAAAATGGTACCTGGGATGACTGAAATATGGGATCCGGAAGTAACCATTATTACTCCCGGTGAAACTCCATCTGATGCTCCATCTGATGCCATTGTTCTTTTAGGTACTGAAAAAGCATTTGGTTATGAATGGACAAATGGTGAAGGACAAGAGCCGGAGTGGGATTTTGAAAATGGTGTTGCTACTGTAAAAAGAGGTACAGGTATTATCAAAACGAAACGTAGTTTCAAAGATTTTCAGCTACATCTGGAATGGAGAACTCCAGCCGAAGTTGTTAGCGAAAGTCAGGGACGTGGAAACAGTGGTGTGTTTTTGCAGGGAATTTATGAAGTACAGGTTTTGGATAACTACAACAACCGCACTTACAGAAATGGACAAGCCGGAAGTGTTTACAAGCAGCACCCTCCTTTGGTAAATGCATGTAAAGCACCAGGTGTTTGGCAAACTTATGACATTATTTACACGGCACCACGTTTTAATGATGACGGTACATATTTTACCAAACCAAGAATCACTGTTATTCACAATGGGGTTTTAGTACAAAACAATGTTGAGGTTCGCGGACCGACTGAATATATCGGTATTCCTGAATATTCGGTGAAACCACACGGTGCCGGACCAATTAAATTGCAAGACCATGGTAACCCGGTTAGCTATCGTAATATCTGGATAAGGGAATTGTAGAAATAACAGATAAAAACTTTTGATAATAGCCATTGATTTTTCAGTGGCTATTATTTTTTCCCTACTAAGCTGTTTGGCTTTTAATATTGCCATTTTTGATGATGAATTTTATATATCTTTGCGCCATCAAAAAACAGATTCATGCAAGAGAAGATATTAATCCTTGATTTCGGTTCGCAGTATACACAATTGATAGGCCGAAGAGTGCGCGAGTTAAACATTTATTGTGAGATTCACCCTTACAACCACTTTCCTGAAATTGATGAAACAGTAAAAGGGGTAGTCCTTAGTGGAAGTCCTTTTTCCGTTCGTGATGAAAATGCTCCAAAACCTGATCTTTCAAAAATAAAAGGTCATATACCATTACTTGGAGTTTGTTATGGTGCACAGTACATGGTTCATTATTTTGGAGGTGAAGTGCTCCCTTCAAATAGTCGTGAGTACGGTCGTGCAAACCTGGAGTATATCGATCAGGAGAACGAACTTTTTAAGCATATCACTCTAAACACCCAGGTATGGATGTCGCATGGGGATACTATTGAAAGCATGCCTGACGGCTATAACATTATTGCCTCTACAGCAGATGTTAAAAATGCAGCTTATAAAATAGAAGGTGAAACTACGTATGCGATCCAATTCCACCCGGAGGTTTATCATACAACAGAAGGAACCCAATTATTGCAAAATTTTACAGTAGATATTTGTGGCTGTCAGCAAGATTGGACTCCAGCTTCTTTTGTGGAAACAACAGTTGCTCAGTTAAAAGAAAAGTTGGGTGATGATAAAGTTGTTCTTGGGCTTTCCGGAGGTGTTGATTCGTCTGTAGCAGGTGTTTTACTGCACAAAGCAATTGGCAAGAACCTGACATGTATTTTTGTTGATAATGGATTACTTCGAAAGGATGAATTTGAAAGCGTTTTAGACTCATACAAAGATATGGGCCTGAATGTGATTGGTGTTGATGCTAAAGAAAAATTCTGGAATGATTTAAAAGGAATTACAGAACCAGAACAGAAACGAAAGGTAATTGGCCGCGACTTTATTGAAGTTTTTGATGAAGAAGCACACAAAATTCAAGGTGTAAAATGGTTGGCACAAGGAACTATTTATCCTGATGTGATTGAATCTGTTTCAGTAAATGGCCCTTCGGCTACAATTAAGTCGCATCACAATGTTGGCGGTTTACCTGAAAAGATGAACCTGAAAGTTGTTGAGCCGCTTAACCTTCTTTTTAAAGATGAAGTTCGCAGGGTTGGTAAAGCAATGGGGATTAAACAAGAATTGCTTGGTCGCCATCCTTTTCCCGGGCCTGGTTTGGGAATTCGTATTCTGAGTGATATTACCCCTGAAAAAGTTCGAATTTTACAAGAAGCTGATGCCATCTTTATCAATGGACTAAAAGAATGGAAATTGTACGATGATGTATGGCAGGCAGGGGTAATGCTGTTGCCCGTTCAGTCAGTCGGGGTGATGGGCGATGAGCGTACGTATGAAAATGTGGTTGCTCTTCGTGCAGTAATGTCAACCGATGGCATGACTGCTGATTGGGTACATTTACCTTATGAATTTCTGGCTAAAATGTCAAACGAGATCATTAATAAAGTTCGCGGAATAAACAGGGTAGTTTATGATATCAGTTCAAAACCACCTGCAACAATTGAGTGGGAATAAGAATTAGTTTTCAATGGATGATTGATCAATTGGAATGAATCAAAAGACATTAAACCGGGAGGCTATTGCTTCCCTTTTTTGTTATGTATCTATCTATCTTAACGTGAGTCTTGGATTCAATAAAATGTTTTTCAATGGTTTATGGTGTTAGTTTGTATTGATCCCTGTTCGCGTCTTTGCGGGTTCTTATGTTTCTTTGCGGTTTATTTATTTGGCATTGATAAATTCATATTTATTTATTTCATTGGTTTTCATCGGATTATACCGATTAGTATTTAAAAT
>JANQII010000079.1 GCA_028282195.1 Prolixibacteraceae bacterium | reverse complement strand
CGGTTAAGTTGAAGTTATTTTGGTTTTTGACAAGACAAAAAATCTGCGCATAGCAGCGTTCTGTAAAGATTTTTTAACGCAGTCAAAAATCAAAAGAACGATACTTGGGCTGTCAGATCAGGCGTGACGCGACACTAGGATCAAGTATCCAGGTCTAGTTTATTTTCACACCGGTTGTTAAGCCAAACCAACCTTTAAGGCTTGTATGTGTGCCTTTGTGCGAATAAATATCGTATGGTGCAAATTCGCTTTTAAACACCTTTCCATCTGAATAGTTATCAGAAATCATAAGGTTAATGGTTGGCCCAATGAAAACACCAAAATTTTCATTCACCTTTTTAGTGAAGGTCAATTTCAACTGATTTAAAGAATTGTAGTTGTTTGTCCAGGTTTCACCTTCATTGATTTGATAACTTACTAACTCAAGTTGTGTTTTAAATTTTTCGGTGTTCGCCAGATGAGTTCCAATTCCGTACCCAAATCCCCACATAAAATCTGATCCAAGGAATTGCGAACCAATAGCAAAAATGTTATAGAATTTTTCTGTGCCAATTTTGAAAGCAACCTGTGTATTCAAGGCTTCACCCGTAGAAATCTCAAATTCTCTAAACCCTTTTTTTACAATACTTATAAAACCAATCGGGATACCACTTTTTATGGTATCGGCAATATTGATAAAACCTAATTGCAATCCATCAACTTGTTTGGCAATATTAAGGAATCCTGCAATTTGGGTACCGTTAAGATTCCCTTTTGAGTGGTTCATGAATCCTGCCATTTGCAGGCCTTTTACTTCGCCTAATGTTGTATTGGAAAATCCTGCCAGTTGAACAACCTTACCATCACCTTTGGCTACATTTGAAAATCCTGCGAGTTGGGCACCGTTCACATCCTGGCAGTAATTAAGAAAACCTGCAAATTGTAAGGCGACAGATTCTCCTTTGGTGAAGTTTGCAAAGCCTGCCGCAAGAACACCACCCGTACGGTCATGGTTCCAGTTGGCAAATCCTGCAAATTGAAAACCGATTGATTCACCTTTGTTAAAGTTTCCAAAACCGGCAAATTGGAAACCGGTAAATTCCCCACCAACATAATTTCCAAATCCTGCAAATTGAGCGCCACGTACAAAATCTCTTTCTGAATTAGAAAATCCTCCAAATTCAATTCCCGACAGGGCGGCTGAATAACCTGAAATAAGATTGAAGGAAACCAGGTTCACACAGTTTCCGGCATTTGCTCCGTTAGTGCCTATTGAAGGTAATAAACTAATTGATAGTGGCCTTTTTTCAAGGCTTCCATATTCTTGAGCCAATAACTGATTGGCAAACAGTGTAATAAATATTACAAAGGTTGTAAGGGTCGTCTTCATTTCTAAAACTAGTTTTCTATTTTGAAATCCAACTTTACTGACAACGAAAAATTTTGATGGTTGCAATTTATTCAATAATTATTTAGAGCTTTTTAAAAAAGTTTTGCTTCTTAGTAACTGTTAGGAATTTATCCTTTTATTTTATTACGCGTCTTACCTGCCAGCCGGCAGGCTGGTTTTGGTTATACGGCGTTGAATTTTCTTTTTGTTCATCGGTGAGAATCATTATATCAGGTTTAAGAATAAATTTTTAAATTGCCCACAAAATTTTCCAAAATGGGGGTTGACCAAAACATAAATTTCTATATCAAGGGAGGAAAGCTCGATATTAATCAGCTTTTTAAGGATTACAGTAAACCCCTTTTTTATTTTGCTTTGAAGTTTGTAGAGGAGGAGCAGGCTAAAGATATTGTTCAGGATGTATTTTACAAATTGTGGGAAGATAAAAGTATTTCTGTTACCAGTTCGTTGAACGGATTACTTTTCACTATGGTGAAAAATAAATGCTTGCAGCATATTGAAAAGCTAAAAGTTCGTGAAAACTATAAACACCAGGCAAGTACTCAACTAAAAGAAGAAGAAATTAACTTTTATACGAATGAAGCAACAAGTTTGCTTGAACAGGAACTTCAGGATAAGCTGGAGGTGGCAATTAGTAATCTACCGGATAAATGCAGGCAAGTTTTTGAACTGAGCCGTTTTCAAGGTAAAATGAATAAAGAAATTGCCAATGAGTTGGATATTAGTATAAAAACCGTTGAGAAACATATTTCAAAAGCTTTGAGCTTGATTCGTAGTGAATTAAAAGACTATCTTCCTTTATTTTTATTTCTTCAACTCAACCTTTTTCAGGAAAAAAATTCAACTTTTTTTATTTCATAGGTAGGGTTGTCGCTTTTTGACCGATCATTAAGCAAAACCATATTTAGGAATAATGGGAAGTATCCAGGAAATAAAACAGAACTATATTCAGGGAACCGCAACAGAAGAAGAGTTGCAGTTACTCCTTAAATGGATTAAGAAAAATCCTGAAAATAGGAATGAACTTTTCTCTGAGAAGGATATTCTGAATGCATATGAGTTCGTTCGAAATTCAAAATCGTATTCTGTTTCAGATGAATTAAAACGACTCAATACCAAAATAAAGCCGGCTCCTGTTCAGAAGAAAATTATACTTCCAAATTATCTGAAAATAGCGGCGGCATTTATTATGGCTTTTGCATTTAGCTGGTTTATTCAATCTCAGTTTATTTCTAAAGAAGAACCTGTTTTACAGGCAGAAATAAAAAATGTATTTGTCCCCAGGGGACAGGTTAACCAAATCTTTTTAGCAGATGGCTCACGTATTTGGGTGAATTCTGAGTCTACCATTAATGTCCCTTCAGTTTTTAATTTGGAAGAACGGAAAGTTAGTCTTTTGGGTGAAGCTTATTTTGAAGTAGCTGAAGATACCGAAAGGCCATTTAAAGTTTTGGTCGAGGGACAAACGATTGAAGTATTGGGTACTTCATTCAATGTAAGGGCTTATGAAAACAGTTCAAAAATACAAACTACACTTAAAGAAGGATCAATTAAGTTGACGACCAAAAATGGCTACACAACTTTGAAGCCGGGAGAACAAACAGAATTGGATAAAAAGTCCGGTCAACTTGTTTTGAAAAATGTTAATCCTGAAAATTTTGAATCCTGGAAAGATGGTAAGTACGAGTTTGAAGAGGAGAATTTGGTAGAGGTGTTCAATATCGTTGAGCGGTGGTATGATATCGACTTAATTTATGATATCGAAGACTTCGGGAAACTGAATTATACTGGAACTATTAAAAGAAATAAATCTGTTAAACACTTCTTAAGAGTACTTGGATTAACAGTTCCAATAAACTACGAGATTAATATTGATAATGTAAAAATCAAAAAGAAATAAATAGCCTATGATCTAAAAACAAGAACGGAGAATGTTGGAGCATTCCCCGTTCCAAATTCAAGTCATTTATTAAATAACTTAAACTTAGCACTTCAAATTTATGAAAAAAATGTTAATCGGAGTTACTCCCGGTTTAGGGAAAGTAACTCAAAAAACCTGGCTGGTTATGCGCCTGACTATTTTTCTATTATTTGTATTTATTTTACAGGCTTCGGCTTCCGTTTATTCACAAC
The DNA here is from genome assembly GCA_028282195.1 of Prolixibacteraceae bacterium. Taxonomy (GTDB): domain Bacteria; phylum Bacteroidota; class Bacteroidia; order Bacteroidales; family Prolixibacteraceae; genus Sunxiuqinia. The sequence goes on along the minus strand of JANQII010000079.1, from coordinate 9,348 downwards.
AAACAAAGCTGAACCTGAAACTAATTGATGTAACGCTTGAAGAAGTTTTTCAAGCCATTCAAAATCAAACGGATTATGATTTTTTCTACAGGACCGATCAGATTCCTTATGAGAAAAAAGTATCTATAGATTATATCAATGCTCCGGTTGAGAAAATCCTGGATAAAGTATTGGAAGGTTCTAACCTGGGTTATCATGTTTTGGATAGGGATATTGTAATTAGTCCAAAAAATGATACTGCAGGCGGTGTTAGCCAGCAGGTTCTGTCTGTCTCTGGTAAAATTGTAGATTCTTTAGGAGAAGCACTTCCCGGGGTGACCGTTGTTGTAAAAGGGACAACAATAGGAACAATTACCGATGTTAATGGTAATTACACACTATCCAATGTACCTGCCGATGCAACCCTCGTATTCTCATTTGTTGGGATGAAAACGATTGAGTTGGCAGTAGATGGGCAAAGTGTAATTAATCTTCAAATGGAAGATGAAACCATTGGCCTGGATGAAGTTGTGGCAATTGGTTATGGTACGGTTAAAAAATCAGATTTGACCGGTGCCGTTGCTGCTGTTCAGGGTGAAGCAATTGCTGAAAGACAAACCACTCAGGTGTCTCAGGCTTTGCAGGGAGCTATCTCCGGGGTAATGGTCACAAGAAATAATAGTGGTCCCGGGGCAACGGCTACAATTCGTATCCGGGGGATAACTACAATTGGCGATAACAATCCTTTGATTATTGTTGATGGTGTTCCTGTTGACAATATCAACGATGTGAACCCCAATGACATTCAGGATATTTCGGTTCTTAAGGATGCAGCTTCCGCATCCATATATGGTTCAAGGGCTGCAGCTGGTGTAATTCTTGTTACCACAAAAAGGGCAAAGGTTGGCGATTTGAAACTTTCTTACCATGCTGAATATGGTATTGAAAAACCAACTGACTACCCGGAGAATGTTGATGTAATTCGTTTTATGGAGATTGATAATGAGTTACGTTGGAATGACAGTGGTAATAAGGTAGGATCTGAATATGCAACCTATTCCCGGGATGTAATTGAAAATTACTGGCAACGCCACGCGGAGAATCCTAACATTTTCCCATATGCGAATACAGATTGGAAAGAACTTGTGATGAAAGACAATGCTCCTCGTCAAAGTCATAATCTTTCAATTACAGCAGGTAGTAAAACCATAAGAACCAAAGTAAGCCTGAATTACGATAAAACAGAAGGTTTATATAAGCACAAAGAATATGAACGATTTACGGCGCGTGTAAATAATAACATTACAATAAATAATTTCTTGTCTGCATCGGTAGACATGTTCTGGAAACGTTCAATTTCCACTGATGCTGCTTCTTCTCCATGGCACCATTTAATGATAGCTCCTCCGGTATATCCGGCAATATATGATGATGGCCGAATTGCCAGTGGAAAAGCCGGAGCTAATATTTACGGAACCATTGAAGAAGGTGGTACCAATGAAAATTGGTATAATACTGTTGGTGGTAAAGTTTCCCTTGATTACAAACCAATTCCGGATTTGAAGTTGACCGCTGTAGTAGCACCAAGCTTTGATTTTGATAAAGGGAAAAAGTTTTTGAAAGAAGTACCAACAACAATTTACGAAGATCCTACGGTCTATGATGTTAGCTTGCAGCATGCAACTTCAACTAAACTTACCGAAAAAAGAAATGACAGTTATAATATAACTTCTCAATTCATAGCAAATTATGTGAAATCTTTTGGTGATCATAGTCTTAATATAATGGCTGGTTATGAGGGATTCAAGGCGTTTCGTGAAAATCTGGGAGCATCCAGGGACAAGTATTTGTTAAACTCGTTTCCTTATTTGGATTTAGGGCCACTTGAATTAAGGGATAATAATGGAAGTTCAAGTGAAAATTCTTACAATTCATATATAGGACGTATCATGTATAATTACAAAAATCGCTATTTCCTTCAGGCTAATGTAAGGCATGATGGTTCTTCCCGTTTCCATAACGAATACAGGTGGGGAACTTTCCCATCTTTCTCTGCTGGTTGGGTTGTTTCTGATGAAGATTTTTTCAAGGATGTATCTTCTGCGATAAGCTATTTGAAGCTTCGGGCATCTTATGGATCACTTGGTAACGAAAGAATATTGAAATGGAATGGTTCAAGCTGGGTGCCAAATTATTATCCTTATCAGGCTACTATTGCTTTTGGAGATGCTCTGTTTTATCAGGGAAGTGATGTTGTTTCTCTTCAAACAGCTGCACAAACACGTTATGCTATTGAAGATATTTCATGGGAAACTACTGAGTCAACAGATATTGGTATTGATTTGTACATGTTTAATAGTCGATTGAGATTTACCGGGGATTATTATATCAAAACCACTAAGGACATGCTGTTGGCGCTTGAAATCCCTGATTTTATAGGTTTTGATAATCCGGATCAAAATACCGGGAAAATGGAAACCAAAGGTTGGGATTTTGATTTAAGCTGGAATGATAACATGGGTGATCTTAAATATTCGGTTGCGTTTAACTTATCTGATTCAAAAACTGAAATGGGGGACCTGGGCGGAACAGAATTCCTTGGTGAAAAGATTAAGATTGAAGGTAGTGAATTTAACGAGTGGTATGGTTACCGTTCAGACGGTCTGTTCCAAACGCAGGAGGAAGTTGATAATTCAGCGAAGCTTTCAAATTCTGTCAAACCAGGTGATGTAAAATATGTCGATATAAGTGGCCCGGACGGGGTGCCTGATGGAATTATTTCGCCTGAATACGATAAAGAACTATTAGGAGGATCGCTTCCAAGGTATTTGTATGGTGCAAGTATAAAGCTGGATTATAAAGGCTTTGACTTCTCTATGGTTCTTCAGGGAGTGGCGAAACAAAATTCCCGTTTGACAACCAGGATGGTTCAGCCGTTAAGTGAAAACTGGGGGAACTCACCAGATTTTATAGATGGAAATTACTGGAGTGTCTATAATACACCTGAAGAAAACCTAACGATGAAATACCCAAGATTATCATGGTCAAGTAGAGGAAATAATTACACGATGTCTGATTACTGGCTGTTTGATGGATCTTATTTCAGATTGAAAAATATTACAATTGGATACACACTTCCAGCAAGATTAACTCAAAAAGTTGGTATGGGCAAAGTGCGTTTATATGCCAGCGGAACTGATTTATTTACCATTAACAACTACCCTAAAGGATGGGATCCGGAGGTAGGTAATGGATATCCAATCACTCAATCGTACGTGTTTGGCGTTTCTGTTAATTTTTAAAGCACTGTAAATCATGAAAAATAAAATCATACTAATAGTTACAATAATATTCGTTGCATTAACTGCCTGCAACGACCTTGATTTAAGTCCATTGTCTGAAGGGTCAAGTGAGAACTGGTACTCAAATCAGACCGAAATCGAGATGGCCGTAAATGATCTTTACAAAAGTGTATTTTGGCCGGAAGACAGTGAAACATTTACGGATAACTGGACATCAAGAAACACCTTGTCTACAGTTACAGAAGGGAATGTAAACGGAGAATGGAATACGGCAGAGAATCTATGGAAAAATTCGTATAAAGCAATTTCAAGGACAAATACCATATTGGCCAGCCTTGAGCGTGCTGCTGATCAGGTAGCTCCTGAAATATTAAATCGATTTGAAGCCGAAGCGAGATTTGCAAGGGCTGGTATGTACTCTTTGCTGACCTCAAAATTTGGGGATGTTGTTTTTAATACAACAACTTTAGATCTGGAAGAAGCTTTCCAAACGGGCAGAACGGATAAAGCCACTGTTCTGCAAACCATTTATGAAGATTATGACTTTGCAGCTCAGTACCTTCCTGCTGATTATGGCAATGATACCAAACGGGCTTCAAAAGGCGCGGCACTGGGAATGAAAGCAAGGATTGCAATGTATAATTCAGATTGGTCTGTTGCAAGAACTGCTGCCCAGGAATGCATGACGCTTGGTTATACACTTTATCCTGACTACGGGGAGTTATTCCTTTCAAGAACTAAAAATCCGGATGAAGTTTTATTCTCAATGCCACGTTCTATTGAATTGGATGTGCAAGTAGGCAATGTGAAGAATGTAATTTCAAGAAATGCAGGTGGCTGGGGTGCGCATAACCCATCCTGGGATCTTTTGGCTTCCTATTTGTGTACAGATGGTTTGCCGGTAGATGAGTCTGCCGTTTTTGACCCCAAAGATCCATTTAAAAACAGGGATCCCCGCTGTAATGCCACAATCGTTCCATTTCAAACTGAACATCTAGGGTACATGTACCAACCTCATCCTGATTCTTTACAAGTTTTGAATTTCACAACAGGGAAGTATCAGTTTAATAACGATACACGCTCAAATAAACAGTTTGCTTCTTACAATGCATTGCTTTGGAAAAAATCAGTTGATTCCGACTGGTCGGATGATAAAAAAGCTGATCCGGACAGGTTTATTCTCCGTTATGCAGATGTATTATTGATGTATGCTGAAGCAAGTATTGAATTGGGGCAAATCGATCAATCCGTTTTGGATGCGATAAATATGGTCCGGGCCAGAGCGTATGGGGTTGATAAGGAAGATACGGGTGCTTATCCTGCAATTACAACTACCGCTCAGAATGAATTGAGGAAGATTGTACGAATTGAAAGAAGGATGGAGTTTGCCTGGGAAGGATTACGATATATGGATCTTATCAGATGGAATTTGGCGGAAAAAGCGTTGACTACGACTATTTATGGGATGCTTGATCCAGCTGATTTAAGAGAAAAAGTTGTAAATCCAGGATTGTGGTTCTGGCCTGAAGTGCCTCCGGTTGATGAAGACGGTATCCCGGATTTTACTTCAATGGATAATGCCGGATTGATAAAAACACTTGCTATTCGAAAATTTGATGCCAGACAATATTTATGGCCAATACCGACTAAGGAAATCTTAATCAACGAAAACCTTAGTCAGAATCCAGGCTATTAGAACCAATAAACCTCTCAGCAAAAAGTGGTAGTGCAGTATAACCTGAATTCGGCCTAAGATTTGCACACAGTTTCAGATAATTAGTTCATAGATGACTCAAATTTATGAAGTACTATCGGGATAATTCGAGAAAATTTGAGGAAATATATGGGCTAATTATTGAAATCCGTTTACGGAAAAGCCAAAAGCGCACCATCTTTGCACTTAAAACCACTTGATATAACCCGTTATTACTTCGTGGTTTTTAGCCACAAACCTGATGCACTTTTGGCTTTCTGTGAGATAAATCTTAGGCCGAATTCAGGTTACATTATGAACTGCCATTTTTCTTTTGATTTAATAAACAGCCGTTTAGCTTGTTCATGACTTTGAATTTGCTTTGAACAATCCAGTAAATATTATTTTCATAAAGTGATCATACCTTTAAAATTAATTAAACCTGAATCATGAGTAAGATACTGATTTTAATTGCATTCATTTTTGGATTATCTACGGCAAGTATTGCTAAAAATAATTCTAGGCCGAACATTATTGTCATTCTGGCTGATGATTTGGGGTATTCCGATCTTGGATGTATGGGGGCAGAAATTGAAACGCCTAAGCTTGATGGTTTGGCGAGAGGTGGGATACTTTTCACAAAATTTTATAATACTTCGCGATGTTGTCCGTCAAGAGCCAGTTTGCTTACCGGGCAATATCAGTGGGATGCAGGGATAGGGCATATGGATCATGCGATTGGTAACTATCCGGAATATCAGGGGTATTTAAATAGCTCAAGTGTTACAATTGCAGAACTACTTCGGGACAATGGCTACCGGACATTTATGTCCGGGAAATGGCATGTTGGCAGTAACAGGGAACATTGGCCGGATAAAAGAGGTTTCGATCAGTTTTATGGCACGCCGCCAGGTGGTGGAATATATTTTTATCCATCTCCATTCTACAAACGCGATGTTTTCAAAAATGGTCAGCAGGTTTTCCCGGATTCAAATTGGTATTCAACCGATGCTTTTACCAATGCAGCCATAGAATTCATTCATCAGACAGAAAATCAGGACACACCATTTTTTATATACTTAGCTTACATTGCACCTCATTTTCCACTTCAGGCAAAGAAACAGGATATTGACAAATACAGGGAAACCTACAAATGTGGTTATGAGGAGATCCGTAAGAAAAGGTTTGAAAGACAAAAACAGCTGGGCATTGTTTCAAAAGATTATCCTGCATCCAATCCGGTTTACGATGATTGGAATAAAATAGAAAACAGGGAAGAGGAGGTCCTGAAAATGGCAACTTATGCGGCAATGGTTGATTGCATGGATCAGAATATAGGCAGATTAATGCAGTCACTTAAAGAGACCGGTTTGTATGAAAACACACTGATTTTGTTTTTGTCAGACAATGGAGCATGTCCTGCCAATTTTAATAAAACACCGGAGGTTGAAATTGGAACAAGAAATTCCAATGCAGCTTATGGCATTTGGTATAATGTTTCAAATACTCCACTTCGATATGGTAAAAGGAAACAATATGAAGGAGGCATTGCCACGCCTTTGATTGTCCATTGGCCGGAAGGAATAAAAAATGGAGGGTTAATCAATCATGAACCGGCCCATATAAATGATATCATGCCTACATGTCTTGACGTGGCGAATGTTGAGTACCCTCAAAGCTACAATACTAATGTTCTTGACGAATTGGATGGATCAAGCATCTTGCCAATAATCAATGGGAAAAAACAAAATAAGAAACGATTATTTTATTGGGAACATGAAGGGAACAAGGCAATTATGCAGAATGACTGGAAGCTTGTAAAACTTCACAAAAAAGAATGGAAGTTATACAATTTGGCCTCTGATCCCTTTGAGACAAATAACCTGATTACTCAATTTTCTGAAAAGGCCAGGTTCCTGGAAGAAAAGTACAACCAGTGGGCTATTGAACACGGCGTTAAAAATTGGCCTGTAAAATGAATGATTTATCACAAATAAGGAACAAATAAAAAATACAGATGAATAATTTATTAAGTACACTCGTTTTTACATTTCTCGTTTTTAATTCTACTGCCTTTTCACATAATCGTCCAAACATTCTTTGGATTATTGCAGAAGACATGTCGCAGGATCAGGCTTGTTATGGTAATAAATTAGTAAAGACCCCAACAATTGATATGTTGTCAAATAACGGAATGCGTTTTAATAACATGTTTACGGCGGCAGGTGTTTGTGCACCTTCAAGAACAGCCATTGCAACCGGGATGCACCAAAATGCAATTGGTGCTATGCACATGCGTTATTCCGAAGAACTAAAGCCAGCACTTCCTGAAGGAATGAATACAATTGCTCATATTCTAAAAGCTAATGGATATCAGACATTCAGCAAAGGGAAAGATGATTACATGTTTAAACTGAATGAAGAATCATTTGAGTTTAAAAATCTGGATCAACTGGATAAAAGCAAACCTTTCTTTGCGAAGGTAAACTCATTTTATACTCACCGCATTTTTAAAAGGGACAAAGAAAATCCAATTGATCCTTCTGATGTTGTTCTGCCACCCTATTATCCTGATGTATCCCCTATCAGAAAAGATCAGGCGGCATATTATGAGAATATTCAATTGCTGGACAAAGAGGTGAAAAGGATTCTGGATGAATTTGAAGAAAGAGGCTTGATGGAAAATACCATCGTATTTTTCTTTTCAGACCATGGCCGTCCAAGCCTGAAAGGTAAGTATTGGATGTATGACAGCGGTATACAAATCCCGTTTATTGTATTTATTCCGGAAGGAATAAAAGCTCCTAAAGGTTATATGGCAGGGGCGGTTGATGAGAAACTTCACTCCTCAATTGATATTTCAGCAACAACACTTGAGTTGGCCGGAATTAAAAAGCCTTCCTACATGCAGGGGAAGGTTTTTATGGGTGAAAACCAGGAACCGGAACGTGATTATATTTTTTCAGCACTTGATCGTATTGGTGGAGTGCATTTCAAAACACGCGCAGTGCGCTCAAAGAAATTCAAATACATCAAAAACTTCAATAATGGATTGTCAATTTTAGAATGCTCAACAGAGTATCGAAAAGCCAGGTTGCCGCACTATAATACGATCAGCATTTTGGATAATTACAACAAATTGGATGAGGTGCAAAAAACGTTGGTAACACCTTTGCCTCTGGAAGAATTGTACGATTTGGAAAATGATCCGTTTGAAACGAAGAATCTGGCTTATGATGAAAATTATCAGGATGTTCGTCAAAAGATGGAGACTGTTTTGACGAATTGGTTGGATGAAATTGATGATAAAGGTTTTTATCCGGATTCACCTGAAATTCAAAAACATTTTATTGATTATCGCACAAAAAATAAGGAAGCATATCGGAAAGAACGCTTAAAATGGTATACACAAATATTGGAAGAGTTAAAACAAGAGGGACTTATCCCATAAACCGAACTGTAAAAAGGAGGGTAACACGGATCAGTGGGAAAAGTAGGCGGAAAAATTTTCTTCTGATCCTTGATCCTCGTATTTCTGATCCGGGTTTCATGTTGTATTTACCTGCGTTCATTAAGTAGTCAATAAGTGGTTATCTCATGGTTTAATACCCCGACCCTTGGGGTCGGAAACTTATATCGTTTGCAAAGCAAACTCCATTTGATACCCCGTTAGCTTGCTGCGGGCTTGTTCATTTTGCCGCTTAAAAAAACAATGACAATGACCGACTGCAAAAAAAGCTCGGTTAGGCAAATAAACGAATAGCCATTTTATTTTTCCTGTAGAGGGTAGCTAAAATTTATACTTAAAAAGTAATTGATACACTGGAACTATCAAATGACCTTGAAATCGTGGAAAACAATTGTTTCCCATCGGTTTTATTGCTCCTGGTTCTTATACCTCTGGTTTGTTGTGGTTAATCAAGAATGACGTACCATTTATATCTTAGATTCTTGAATCTTGTTACATTATTCGTTAACTTTGTTTGGTGGAAATGAAAAGAACGATTTTCTACTTCAAGAATTACTTTAGGGATTTCTTTGAAGCACAAACAGACAAAGTAAAAGACAAAATCGATTATGTACTTTACTTGGTAACTGTAACCGAAAAGATACCAAAAAAGTTTTTTAACAGCATGACGGGATACGACGGGCTTTGGGAAATCCGAATAGAATTTCAAAGCAATATCTACCGAATATTTTGTTGTTTTGACGAAGGAAATCTGGTTGTTTTATTTAATGCCTTCCAAAAGAAAAGTCAAAAAACACTAAAGGAAATTGTCAAAAGTTAAATGATAATAGTATGCCATTGAATGGAAAAATTGTTTTTTGACTCTGCCTCCCTGCCTGACGGTAGGCAGGTTCTCCCTCTCTTCT
>JANQII010000107.1 GCA_028282195.1 Prolixibacteraceae bacterium | reverse complement strand
GGAGTTTCCCGTTACTGACCAGCTCCCGGTAAAAAATTACGGATTCCAATGGTTTTACATCAACCTTGTTTTGCTGTTTGAGGTATTGGCGTTTTTCTGCCACTTTAACTCCTTTATTGCCCCCTCCTATAGAACAGGAAGAATAGAAGAATACCAATATAATAAGGGTATTAATAAAAAACGAGGCTGTCCTTTTCATTGCTATATTCCTTTGTGATTAAATATCACTATCATCCGACTAAAGTCGGGATTACTAATTTTATTATCTGTAACGTCTATTTTATGGGCAATTTTATTTCATATTCAAAACAGGCCTCCATCTATATCAACTTTAATTGAAGTTGCCCGGGAGGTCCGCCAACCTCGATTTTATATGCACGGCTGGTAGAACGTAGTAATTCTACCATATCGAGCATGCTGATCAGGTGTATCCTTATCAATGACGCCACTACTGAAAACGCCTTTTTTGTTTGCGCAATCTTTTGAATAACCGTCATTAACAATTGAGCAATCAATGTACACCAAACCTGCGTACGTATTGCGTTTTCGTTCTCCCCATAGAAATAATGCAACTGGAAGTTTTGCTTCATTTTCTTGAACAGCAGTTCTATGCCCCAGCGCTTTTTATAAAGAAATGCGACTTCTTCCGCGCTGATCTCAAAATTGTTGGACAGGAACTCAAAATACCTGTTCTTTTCATCCTGGTAACATACTTTGCGCAAACGGATTTTTTTGAAAACCTTCATTTGCCGTTTACCATTCTCATCTTCGGGATGGTATGTGAGTTCAATAATCTCATCTCGAAGCACTTTTGCCTTTCCTTTTTTCCGGTAATGCACCCGTTTTATTTCAATGACTCCATAAACCGCATTCTTTTTCAGGCGGGTAACAAAATAAACCTGCTGGGTGGTCCATAAGGCAAACTGGTGATAATAATTGTAGGCTTTATCGAACACTATCATACTATGCGATATCAATTCCAGGCTTTTCAAAAAGTTTTTATCGTGGACTTTTGCTGCCGTAATTTTTACAAACCGTCCAACCGACTGTACCGCATCAATAAGCATATGGACTTTTAACCCGCCTTTCTTTTTTCCGTCCCCTTTAAGGTTACGGCCAACCCCTTTTAATATGTCGCTAAATAACCGGATTGTTGTCGAACCAATTAAAAGTACTTCTTTAAAAGTCAGCCCAAATGTTCGGCTGTCCGACAAAAAAGACTTGTATTTATCCACTAATGCAAAATATAAATCCCCGAAAAAACGGTTGTCCCGGTTTCTTAACCCATCACTGGCCGTGCTCTTGGCAGGGGCCTTGTCTAATCCAAGATGGTTTAGTTTCCCACCTAAAGCCCTTGATCCTTCACATGTTTCAGTCATCGAATCACATCGGCTTAAAATACCGAAAAGCATGGTAATCAAATGCGTCCTGGTTTTGAAAGCTTTGTAATAACGGTCACTGTCGTGCGCTTTTATTATTGATGATATGTTGACCTTATCTATCAAATTGATAATCTGTTTGAAAATCGGCTGTCCGACAAAATTTATTTCATTAATTTTAGCCATGTTGTAAAGGGTTTTCGCAAAAATCAATTTACAACTTTGAAGGGAAACCGAAAGGGAGTACCTTCTTTTTATTTTTTTTGTCGGACACTACTGATTAAATATAATTGTTTTCATACAGTGAATATGATAAAAGTATTTTATTATTAAAATAATAAGCCTTCTTTCTCGTCAATAATAATGCCACAACATATCAATTCTAATTATTTATTAATATACCAATCCAGAATAGGAATCCATTAATTATTTAGCTAAATATTATTTTAAAGCTATATTGCAAGTTCTCGTTCAAACCTATCTCAGGATATATTGAAATTTTAGTTGTCGAAATCATAAGTCCAATAGAATATATTTATATACAATTATATGGTACGCATGTTGTATGTGTCTACTGTTTGCTATTTCTAAGTTGAATAATGATTTTATATTTAAAATATTCAGCAATAATCAAACAAACCATACATAATGAAATTAGATCTGTGATGATAAGCGAATTTTGCATTTTGTGTTTTACAACATGTATGGCAAAAAATAATCATCAAGATTACGGGACTGCACCAGATATCATATGTTTTCTAGATATATCTTTTCATCTTGTGTTGATGAACATATTTGCTAATATGAAATAAAAATAATAAACTTGTCTTTATATAAAATGTACCACCTCTTACAAAGTATAGTTTGGGGCAGGATGAGGTTTGGAGGTTCTTTAGAACGAACGAAAACTACAAAATTACATAGCCAATGGAAAAAATAACAACTCAACGTATCACTAATTCCTTATTGCTCAATGGTAGTTTTAGTAATAACCTGGGCCTAATGAACGGAAAAATGGGTATTGCTATTTATTTCTTTCACTTGGCTAGACAAACTAATAATCAAATTTATGAAAACTATGCCGGGGAACTAATTGATGAAATCTATGAAGAAATAACGGCAAATACACCTGTTGAATTTGAAAACGGACTTGCCGGTATTGGTTGGGGAATTGAATATTTGGCTCAAAACGGTTTTATTGAAGCAGACACGAACGAAATACTTGCCGAATTTGATCAGGCACTTAGTCATGAATTGCTTCACCACTGCCCGGAAAACATAAGCTTGCTTAATGGCATTATGGGATGGTGCTTTTACTTTCTGATGCGCATTTCCGGAAATGAAAAACTAGGGCTAAAGGAAATCGAAAACAAGCAGGTATTGATTCACAGCATTGACCTTTTAGATCAAAAACTGACCAGTGCTGAAATTGAGAAATTGTTAAATGGTCAAATTGATTCCCCCGGGGCATCTAAGCAACCCGAAACCCGAAACTTACAACATACTGAATTTGACATCACATGGGACTACCCCATTTTACTCTGGATCATGGGGGAATTCTATAAAAGCCAGGTATTCAATGCCAAAACCATCAAACTAATTAACCGCCTGATCAAACCGCTAAGCTATGATTGCAACATTCCCGAAAGCCCACATAAAAAGCTTCTTTTGTTATTGGGAATTCAAAAGTTGATTAGTTCAGGGGTAGACAACTCTCTATCTCCCGGTGAAATTACAATAAATGAGATTTCAGGGAAACTATTGACAAAGACAGATCACCTGCAAATGCGCACCCAATTAAAACCACCGTTGGATACATCTATCAAGAACGGTATATCCGGCATGGCCTGGTGCTATTACCAATTACATAAACTCACATTGAACGGGAGCTATCGGGGGCACATTGAGTATTGGCTGGGGCAATCGGAATACATTAATCAGGAAAGTAAATGGCTGATGGGCATTGACTTAAGCACAGCGCATCATGGATTTGGTATTCTTGAAGGACTCGCAGGCATCGGTCTTTCTTATATACAATTAAGGCAAACTAAACATTCAGTCATATAATAAAACGAAACAATTTAGACAATGCAAGTCCTCTTTTTTACTCATATAAAAAGCACAGCACAGTACAGTCATATTAAAGCAATTTACTACTATTGAGAAAACACCATCGGGTAGATCAATTGGAAATTAACACTCCGTCCTTTCCTGCAGGGGAAAAAGCCAACTAGGATATCTGGGATAGGGAGTTTTACAAAGTCATATATGATTGGCAGGTTGAGGAATGTAAAGACAATAAAAAAAATGAGGTGTAACGAGATGATAATTAACCTTTTTTTTGTGAGAAATGACCATTCCGGTGCAAGAACATATGCCCGTGAGTTATTGCAACAACTATGCTATAACGAAATTAAACTGCACGAGATTTTAATTGAAAGTGAAGAGTTTAGTGAGTTTACAGTTGTTGAGAAAGATTCTGTTTTAGAAATACATATTCCCCCTTTGGTTAAAAGGAGTGGAATCATTGAGAAATATTCTAAAAGGTGTATCGACCTTATTTCTTCTCTCCTTATTGAAAAGAACAATTTAATCTTTCATTTAAACTATCATCATCATGCGGATATAGGACTAGAGGCGCAAAAAAGGTTTGGGGCTAAGCTTATTTATACTGTACATTTCATTCCAAGTTACTTTACACTATTAAAAATGGGAGTTAAATTGAATAAAGCTACTGCGAAAAAAGAAGCGTGTGTTGAAAAAAAAATATTATCAAAATCTGATTCTATTATATGTGTAACCCAGTTTGCTAAAAATATTTTGATGATCTATTATGGCGTTCCAGAATCTAAAATCCAAGTTGTCTATAATGGTCTTGATAACCGAGAGGACTATCAAAACGTCAACAAATATAAAATTAGAAAGAAACTTGGATTTGAAGAGGATGAAAAAATAATATTATTTGTTGGGCGGCTTTCAGAAAGCAAAGGTCTTGAGGTATTAATAAAGGCGTTCTTAAAATTATCAGAAAAAAACAATAGAGTAAGGTTAGTCGTGATTGGAAATGGCGATTTAGCTCATTACATAGGACAATGCCAAGGGTATTGGGGACGTATTACTTTTACCGGGAAATTACCTGCTGAATTAGTCAAACCGTTTTACCAGATTTCAGATATTGGAGTTATCCCCTCTGAATCAGAGCAATGTAGCTATGTTGCTTTAGAAATGATGCAAAATAACCTACCTATAGTTTGTTCAAACGCCCCGGGTTTTAATGAGTTATTTATTGATGGCGAGAATGCAATAATAGTTCCACTTGCAAAAGTGAAAGGTGTTGAATGGAAATTAGAAGTGGATGTTGATGAATTACAATCCAAAATTCAATTATTACTTAATGATCGAGTTTTATCTAAGAAAATAGCAGGAAACGGAAGAGTAAAATGGGAACTTGAATATATGGCAAGACAAATGACTGACAAGACATTTAAATTGTATAAAAGTATGTTTCCTGAATTGACCAACCTTTCTTTCGACAATTAATAGTAACCAATATTTAATCTCAAAATAAATCTATGAGAAAAACTGAAGATAATACTGTATCAATCCTGCAAAAAGCGATTAGAGACTACAACATTAAAATCACCAATAGCAGTATCAAAGAGTTTTTGTTGGCTCATCCCCTCTACCCATCTTTAAAATGCATATGCGATGCATTTAAGAAATGGAATGTTGAACATTATGCATTGAAATTAGATTTAGATGAAATCAATGAGCTTGAAATGCCTTTTATTGCTCATTTAAATTCAGGCGGAGGACAACTCGCATACATTGAAAAGATCAATAAAGAAAATGTTGTTTATTGGTTGGATCCTAACAAAAGTAATTCTGAAACGTTTGATGAATTTTCTGCAAAACTAAGCAGAGCCGTC
>JANQII010000015.1 GCA_028282195.1 Prolixibacteraceae bacterium | reverse complement strand
AAATTATAAGCTTCAAAGAATAAGCACTGAGGTAAAATTCCAAATCCCAAAAAACAAATTCCAAATCAAAATCAGGTAATCCAACAATCGAGTATCCATCAAGAATCAAGGATCAAGGATCGAGAATCAAGAATCAAATTCCCCCTATACGAGGATCAGAAATTCAACAAAGTTACCCACCCGAATATTGAAGTGATCCTATAATTGAATGGAGGCTGGAGATCTATTAACGGATAGAGGATAATGAAATATTGATGAATGGGTAATGAATAAAGCGATCCAAAAAGTTTAGATCAAAAAAAAGAGTAGACCTCTATCTACCCTTTTCATAACCTAACTAAACCAATAAAACTAATCAAACCTAAACTTATGAAATAAAATCTACGACAAAGATATGTTGAAAAACACATATATGTGTTAAGCGAATGTTAAAAAACATGCTGAGCAACATGTTTTTTTATTTGGAGCTAAAAAAGCCCGACCTGCTTAAATCGGACTTTAATTATTTTGTAATTAAGTTTTTTAGATGCCTTGAATTAGGAATACATCTTCAAAAACTCAGAACTTTAGAGATACTTAATTAGCTGGAAGTTAGAAGCCGGAAGCTGGAAGCTAGAAGTAGTTTTTCTTCCAGCTTCCGGCTTCCATCCTAATTTTATCAACAGGTTTGTTAATGAATTTCATTCATCTATAAACCTACAAATTTTCAATTCATAGTGGTTTATTTCTTCTTCTTACCTTTTTCATCCCCTGCAATTGAATCCCTCATATCGGTATCGGCCATGATGTTTTTGTACTTCATGTAATCCATAATACCAAGGTTGCCGGATTTGAAAGCTTCCGAAATTGCAAGCGGTACTTGTGCTTCTGCTTCAATAACCTTTGCACGCATTTCCTGGGCCTTCGCGGTCATTTCCTGTTCAAGGGCAACAGCCATAGCGCGTCTTTCTTCAGCTTTCGCCTGCGCAATGTTTTTATCAGCTTCTGCCTGATCTATCTGAAGGCCTGCTCCAATGTTTTTACCTATATCGATATCAGCAATATCAATCGAAAGGATTTCAAAAGCAGTACCGGCATCCAGCCCTTTATTCAATACCAGTTTTGAAATTGAATCCGGATTTTCAAGTACAGCCTTATGTGTATGTGATGAACCAATTGATGATACAATACCTTCACCTACACGGGCAAGGATCGTATCTTCGCCGGCACCACCAACCAGTTGTTTAATGTTTGCACGTACTGTAACACGGGCTTTTGCAATTAGCTGAATACCGTCTTTTGCTACAGCAGCAACAGGAGGTGTGTCAATTACTTTGGGGTTTACCGACATTTGAACCGCTTCAAATACATCACGGCCTGCAAGGTCAATGGCAGTGGCCATGTTAAAGCCAAGGTCAATATTTGCTTTCTCGGCTGAAACCAGTGCATGAACAACCATATCGACTTTGCCACCAGCCAGGTAGTGGGCTTCAAGCTTATCCCGGTCAAGGTGCAAGCCTGCTTTGGTTCCTTCAATTAATGCGCGAACAATAACTGAGGGTGGTACTTTCCTGAATCGCATCAGGAAAAGCTGGATTAGTGAAATACGTACTCCTGAAACTAAGGCTGAAAACCAAAGTCCGATTGGGATAAAATACAAAATGATGATTAGCAGGACGAATAGTCCGATTACCAATCCAAAGGTTCCAAAATATTCCATTATTCTTGATTTATAGGTTCTACATTAACGTGTGTTTTTTCAATTTCAACGACTTTTATTTTTACATTTTCATCAACAAAGCCGCTGACTGATTTTCCTTCAATGGTTTCTCCGTTCACCCTTACTTTGCCCATTGGTGCCAAGCGACCAAGTGTAATGCCTTTATCTCCAACATGAACTTTTTCCTCATTCACTTCATCTACTGTCCCGGTAATTTCAGATTCAAGTACCATTTTTTTCCCGGTTTTCCCTTTGAAAAAACGATAGACGAGTAGCGGTGATACAATTAATATAAAGGCAAGAGTTGCAAACCCGGCTATTGGTCCATAATGGTCAAAGGCAAGGTAGATACTTACTCCAAAAAGAATCAGGCCTCCAATGCCTGCGATAGTGATTCCCGGAATTACAGCAAACTCCAAAAGGAGTAGCAATATTCCCAGGAAAATCAAAAAAAGGATGATAAGAATGGTCATATTGAATCAGTTAATCAATTGTCGCTTTCAGCTCTTTGTCAACCAAGGCTTTCTTCATAGGACTAAGGTAAGCAAAACTTCCCTTTTTGACATCACACTTTCCCTTATAATGTGTAATTAATGTGCATTGGACAGCTTGCTCTGTTTCGTGTTCGCAGACATTTACCAGCGCATCAATCACATAGTCGAAAGAATGAAAATCGTCATTATGAAGAATTAAAAAACGTTCATTTTTTGATTGAATGTCTTCTTCCTGATTCGGTTTGTTTTTTATATTTTCACCTGTTGCCATCAAGATCTTTTAGTTTGTTAATTCCCGAGCTTCCTTGACCGGGATTCGCTCTCCATTTTTATAAGCAGCTACAAACGCATCTTTAACGCCTTCCTGCCTTACTTGTGCCTGCATCAGAAGTGCATCTTCAAATGAAGACAACTCACCAACCGTATAAACGGTAACGCCCTTCTCATCTGTATATTTGTCTATTCTTCTGATCACAGACAATTTCTTATACAGGTTTTGAACCCATTGAGGAGGGGATTTTTTATAGGCACCAATCTGAATTTTGTAAACTACCTGATCTGTTGTTGGCTGAGTAACATCAGGTACTACAGTTTCAATTCTTTCTTCAGGTAATTCGACTGGTACAGCTACTCCTGTTTCCTCAATTTCAACTTTCATTTTTACATTTGCAATACTATCCTCCAAAATACTGATTTTTCTTTTAAAATCACTCATTTCTATCGGATTTGCTTTATCCCAATAGGCAATTTCTTTTTCTTTAGCTGATAAATAGAATTGCTGCACCTGTTGGTTTAGCGTATAAGTCTCTTTTTCAAGTTGAAGGATTTGTTCTGCTAAAGCTATTTTTTCGTTTTCTGAAGCTGTGGCGTAGTCATTTCTTAAATTATTTGTTTCCTCAAGTGATGTATTTAGCTCTTGCTCAATTTGCCATCCTTCAATAAATAACTGTATCGATGCTTCATTTTTAAAATGATTGATTTTTAAATAATGTATAGTAGGGGTAACATGAAAATAAATCAGGCTATTTTTTAAGTCTGAAGGGATTTCTAATGGTTTCTCAACTTCCATAACTTCTTCAACCCAAGTCGTATCTTCCTCTGCTGTTTCTTTTGTAACTTCATCAACTTTAGGTTTAGGAAACGGATTTATATTTTGCTCACAAAGTTTGAGCAGTTCTTCAGTTTTGGTGTTTTTTACAACTTTTCGTTTTGCTTTATCGGCAAATTGTTGGTACAAGCTGGCGGCTTGTTCAAAGTTATCTTCAGCATGAAAAATTTGTGCCTGGTAATAAAAAATTTTGGCAGGTGTTTCATCTCCATAGGCATTTTGAATAGCCGTTTTTACTTCTTCAGTAAACTGTTTTGTCTCAACTAAACAAGCTGCATAGTAGTAGTTAAGCATCGGGTCTTTAGGGTAAAGATTCACTAAATCCTTAAAAAAAGGTAATGCTTCTTCATATTTACCCAGTTCAAAATGCTCTTTGGCTATTGCTTCCGGATCGTTTTGGGCAAATGCATTTTGTGCAAAAAAAGAATTTCCGCAGATAAACAATAGCAGAATCAAGCTTGTTAGTGATGAATATTTTTGTATTTCACGCATAATAATCCCTGGTATATTTTGTGTTAAAATTACAAAAAATGGTGAATAAGTACTTTTGTTTTGTTGCTTAGTGACTTAAAGAAAGCATTTCTTAAGGTGTTAGTAACTGTTGTATAATACATTCATAATATAAGCTGAATTTCAGCTATAATTCAAGTATATTTGTCTAATCTAAAAGAATAAAGTATGAGTTTCTTAAATAAAGGGGATAAAGCCCCTGCCTTTAAAGGGGTAGATCAAAATAATAATCCAATTTCCCTGGATGATTTTAAAGGAAAGAAGTTAATTTTATATTTTTACCCTAAAGATGATACACCCGGGTGCACGGCTGAATCATGTAATTTGAATGAAAATTACGATGCATGGCTTGAAAAAGGGTATGAAGTTGTTGGGGTAAGCCCTGATAGTGTTGCTTCTCATAAGAAGTTTGCAGATAAATTTGGCTTTGCGTTTCGCTTAATTGCTGATACGGAAAAGGAAATTTTGCAAGCTTATGGTGCATGGGGCGAAAAAAATATGTACGGAAAGAAGTACATGGGAGTTTTAAGGAGCACTTATGTGATTGATGAAGAAGGAATAATTGAAGAAGTATTTACGAAGGTTAAAACCAAAGATCATACAAATCAAATACTAAAAGCTTTAGACATAAATTAGATGGCAAAAGAAGAGCAAAACAACATCAATAAGGAAAAGCTGAAAGCGCTTCAGCTTACCATGGATAAAATAGAGAAAAGTTACGGTAAAGGCTCAATCATGAAAATGGGTGACCGTGTTGCTGAAGATGTTCCGGCAATTTCAACAGGTTCTGTAGGGCTTGATATTGCCCTTGGGGTTGGTGGTTTCCCAAAAGGAAGGATTATTGAAATTTATGGGCCTGAATCATCGGGTAAAACAACCCTGGCAATTCATGCTGTTGCTGAAGCACAAAAGGCCGGCGGTATAGCTGCCATTATTGATGCTGAACATGCTTTCGATCCTTTTTATGCAAAAAAACTTGGTGTTAATACCGATGAATTGCTGATTTCGCAACCGGACAATGGAGAGCAGGCTTTAGAGATTGCCGATAACTTAATCCGTTCAGGGGCAATTGATATTGTTGTTATTGACTCTGTCGCTGCTTTGACACCAAAAGCTGAGATTGAAGGGGATATGGGTGATTCTAAAATGGGATTACAAGCACGTTTGATGTCACAGGCCCTTCGTAAGCTAACTGCAAATATCAACCGTACAAAAACATGTTGCATCTTTATTAATCAGCTTCGTGAGAAGATTGGTGTGATGTTTGGAAACCCTGAAACTACTACCGGTGGTAACGCATTGAAGTTTTACGCATCAGTTCGTTTGGATATTCGTCGTATTGGGCAAATTAAAGATGGCGATGAAGTGATGGGTAACCACACTCGTGTTAAAGTAGTAAAGAATAAAGTAGCTCCTCCATTCAGAAAAGCTGAATTTGATATCATGTATGGAGAAGGTATTTCAAAAACAGGTGAAATTATTGATTTAGGTGTTGCTTATAACATTATTAAGAAGAGTGGTTCGTGGTTCAGTTATGGCGAAGCTAAGCTGGGGCAGGGGCGTGAAGCTGTTAAAAATATTATCCGTGACAACCAGGAGTTGGCCCAGGAGCTTGAGGCTAAAATACTCGAGGCTGTTACGATGTCAACCACAGAAGTTTAAATTTATCAGAAATATGCAGCAATCCCTGGGTGAGGCTAAGCTGCTTCACCCAGATTTTTTTTATAATAGCGGTACATTTATTTAAGCGAGAACGATTTTTTGATTTAGAAATGTAATTCTGGAAATTGAAGTCTTATCAAATTGATTTTTTTTCGCTTGTAAATCTTTAAAATTAACAGATGAAAGTGTTGAAATTTGGAGGTACTTCTGTTGGAAGTGCTGAAAACATCCGAAAGGTGAAACAAATTGTTGAAAGTCAGAGCGACGATGTGATCGTTGTTGTTTCTGCTTTGGGCGGAATAACTGACAAAGTATTGAACGCATCAAGAATGGCAGTTCTTGGAACAGAATATTTCAACACGGAAATAACGACGATTAAAGAGAGGCATGGGGAAGTAGTAGACCAACTTTTTGAAGGTGAAAAAAGAGAGAAAGTTAAGAACGATGTTGCCATATTGCTGGATGAGCTTGAAAAAGTAATCATCGGTGTTTCCATGATTGGTGAACTTACGCCTAAAACATTGGATAAAATTGGTGGCTTTGGTGAGCGATTATCATCTTTAATTATTGGTGAATTTATTACAAATGCATGCTGGAAAGATTCTTCTCAGCTAATTAAAACGGATAGTAATTTTGGTAAGGCCCAGGTCGATTTTAGCCTGACCAATGAGAATATAAAAGAAGCTTTTAAAGGTTTCTCCGGGATTTGTATCGCCCCTGGCTTTGTATCAAGCAATTCAGAAGGTGAGTTTACTACATTAGGACGTGGTGGTTCTGATTACACGGCTTCTATTTATGCTGCAGCATTGGATGCCGATATTTTGGAAATCTGGACGGATGTAGATGGCTTTATGACCGCTGATCCGCGCGTGATAAGAAAAGCATATACGATTAAGTCGTTAAGCTATTCTGAAGCAATGGAGCTATCGCATTTTGGAGCGAAAGTGATTTACCCACCAACAATTCTTCCTGTATATCAGAAAGGTATTCCGGTTCAAATTAAAAATACCATGAAGCCAGAGGCCGAAGGTACTTTGATTACCGGAAGTGATTTGAATGGAAAAGATCTTCCGATTAAAGGGATTTCTTCTATTTCAAATATTAGTCTGGTTACTGTACAGGGGCTTGGAATGGTCGGTGTTACCGGAATTTCCATGCGTTTGTTTGGCGCTTTAGCCAAAGCGGATGTAAATGTGATATTGATATCACAGGCTTCTTCGGAGAACTCAATCTCTTTTGCGATTGATTCTTCAAAAGAGAAAATAGCAGAAGAAGTTATAAATGCTGAGTTTGAGCGTGAAATAACTACAGAGCAAATCAATAAACTGGTTATTGAAAATGGCCTTTCGATTGTTGCAATCGTTGGTGAAAACATGAAGCATACTACCGGTATTGCCGGTAAGTTATTCAATACAATAGGCAAAAATGGGATCAACGTAGTTGCGATTGCACAGGGAGCTTCTGAGTTGAATATTTCATGGGTTGTAAAAGATGGTGATTTAAGGAAAACCCTGAATGTTGTTCATGAGTCATTCTTTCTTTCAGAAAATGCAGAGCTGAATGTTTTCCTTTTGGGAATTGGCCTGGTTGGTGGAAATTTGTTAAAACAACTGGAACAACAGCAGGCAAAACTTTTAAAAGAAAAGCACCTGAAACTAAAACTGGTCGGGGTGGCCAACTCAAAGAAGATGTTGCTTGATCGCGATGGAATTGAAATTTCTTCCTTTAAAGAAAGAATGGAAAGTGAAGGGGAACGATCAGGTTTAGAAGCCTTTCAAAAGGCGGTAATTGACCTGAACGTTTTCAATTCTGTATTTGTAGACTGTACCGCAAATGATCAGGCTGCAGACCTTTATGAAGGCTTGCTAAATGCCAACGTATCTATTGTTACTGCAAATAAGGTGGCGGCTTCATCGGCTTACGATAATTATTTCAAACTAAAGAAAATAGCAAAACGCAAAGGCATTAAGTTTTTGTTTGAAACCAATGTAGGGGCAGGTTTGCCAATTATAAATACATTGAACGACTTGATTAATGCAGGTGATGAAATATTGAAAATTGAAGCCGTTCTTTCAGGAACATTGAATTATATCTTCAATACGATTTCTTCTGAAGTCCCATTTAGCAAAACGATCCAAATGGCTAAGGAAGAAGGCTATTCAGAGCCTGATCCCCGCATTGATTTAAGTGGAATTGATGTCGTGCGTAAGCTTTTGATCCTTGTTCGTGAATCTGGCTACAGGATTGAAAAGGAAGATGTGAAAATCAACACATTTGTTCCTGAAAAATACTTTGAAGGAGAGGTAGGGAACTTTTGGTCGGGTATTCCTGAATTGGATATTGATTTTGAAGCCCGCAGAAAAGTATTGGAAGATGAAAGCAAATGCTGGCGTTTTGTTGCAAAATATGAAAATGGCAATGCTGAGGTTGGTTTACAGGAGATCGAACAAGGTCATCCCTTCTTTGACCTGCAGGGTAGCAATAACCTGGTGATGTTTACAACTGAACGTTATCACGAATTCCCGATGATTATTAAAGGTTACGGGGCTGGAGCTGAAGTAACTGCAGCAGGTGTGTTTGCGGATATCATTAGGGTTTCTAATATATAAATGATACCCCTCCGCGCTGTTAAAACAGACGGATTTGTCCCCTTATTCATAGGGGGATGACAGGAGGGGGTTAATAACATAGAATATTATTCAATGAAATATATAATTGTTTTGGGCGATGGAATGGCTGATGAACCATTGGAGAACTACGGTGGTAAAACTCCGCTTCAGATGGCAAACATTCCTGAAATAGATAAATTGGCTAAGCTGGGCAAAGCGGGGAGACTGGTTACAGTTCCTGCAGATATGCACCCGGGTAGCGAAATTGCAAACATGTCGGTTTTAGGGTATGATGTCAAAAAAGTATTTGAAGGCCGTGGAGTCCTTGAGGCAGCCAGTATGGGGGTTGAACTGGAAGAAGGTGACCTGGCAATGCGATGCAACTTAATTTGTGTTGAAGATGAAAAGATAAAGAATCATTCTGCGGGTCATATTTCGAATGAAGAATCTCATAAACTGATCGATTTTCTAAATGAAAAGCTGGGATCAGAAAAGGTTGTGTTCCATAAAGGGGTTTCCTACCGGCACCTGATTGTAATTAAAGGGGGAAAGAAGCAAGTGTCGTGCACCCCACCGCATGATGTGCCTGGAAAAGCGTTTGCCGATTATATGATAGAAGCTAAAGAAGAGCAAGCCAGTGAAACTGCTGATTTGCTTAATAAGCTGATTTTAGAATCCATGTATTTGCTGGAAAATCATCCTGTAAATGTAAAGCGAAAAGAAACAGGAAAAGACATGGCAAATTGCATTTGGCCGTGGTCACCAGGCTATAAACCTCAAATGCCTACTTTAAAAGAAATGTATGGTGTCGAGAGTTCTGCCGTGATTTCTGCGGTTGACCTTATCCAGGGGATTGGCATCTATGCCGGAATGGATGTGATAAAAGTGGAAGGTGCTACGGGGCTTTATAATACCAATTATGAAGGCAAAGCACAGGCAACGGTTGATGCTTTGAAAGATCACGATTTGATTTACCTTCACATTGAAGCAAGTGATGAAGCAGGGCATGAAGGTGATGTTGAGCTGAAAACCAAAACCATTGAATACCTTGACTACCGGGTGGTAAAATATTTGGTTAAGGAAACAGCGAAAATGGAAGAGCCTGTTACAATTGCTGTTTTGCCAGATCATCCTACACCATGTGCAACAACTGTGCATACAAAAGATCCGGTTCCATTTATTATTTACAGACCCGGCGAAGAAGCCGATTCCGTAGAAAGTTATGATGAGTTTACCGTTGAGGCTGGTGAGTATGGCTTGTTACATGGCCCCGGGTTTATGAAAGCATTGCTGAAAATAGAAGAGTAAAGTAAAAGTGTATTCATGTAATGGGCGAATTGCAATTCGCCCGAACTTAGATAGTATGAAGTATTACAGTACCAATAAATCAGTAAATGAAGTTTCATTAAAAGAAGCAGTTACTAAAGGTTTGGCAGACGATAATGGGCTTTTTATGCCTGAACGTATTGAGAAATTGCCTGAAAGTTTTTTTGATAATATTCACCAAATGTCTTTTCAGGAGATTTCGTTTGAAGTAGCCAAAAAGTTTTTTGGTGAAGACGTTCCTGAAGCTGATTTGAAAGAGATCGTTTACGATACATTGAATTTTGACTGCCCCATTCAACATGTCAATGATAATATATATTCACTTGAGCTTTTCCATGGGCCAACATTGGCTTTTAAAGATGTTGGTGGCCGTTTTATGGCTCGTTTACTGGGATATTTCTTAAAAGGAAATAAAGGGTATGTGAATGTTTTGGTTGCTACTTCCGGTGATACGGGGAGCGCTGTGGCTAATGGTTTTTTAGGTGTAGAAGGTATTCATGTTTATGTACTTTACCCCAAAGGAAAAGTATCAGAAATCCAGGAAAAACAATTCACAACTCTGGGACAAAATATTACAGCTATCGAGGTTGAGGGAACTTTTGACGATTGTCAGCGATTGGTTAAAACGGCCTTTTTAGATGAGAATTTAAAATCTGCATTAACACTAACTTCCGCTAACTCAATAAATGTGGCCCGTTTTCTTCCGCAGGCATTTTACTATTTTAATGCCTATGCCCGTTTGCGTGAAAAAAGAATAGCAGAGGAAGTTGTTATTTCTGTGCCTAGTGGAAACTTTGGTAATCTAACGGCAGGTTTATTCGCCAAAAAAATGGGTTTGCCAATTAAACGATTTATTGCAGCTAATAACGAGAATGATATCGTTTATAATTATTTGAAATCAGGAAGTTATGAGCCCCGCTCATCCGTTCAGACTATCGCGAATGCAATGGACGTTGGTGATCCAAGTAACTTTGCCAGGATCCTTGATCTTTATGGGCACTCTCATAAAGCCATTTCTGCCGAGATGAAAGGATACCGTTATTCAGATGCTGAAATCCGCGAGGTGGTCAGCGACGTTTATCACAAATATGCCTATCTGCCTGATCCGCATGGGGCAACTGGCTATAAAGCTTTGGAAGAAGATTTACTGGATGGGGAAGTAGGTGTGTTCCTTGAAACTGCACACCCTGCCAAATTCACAGAAACAGTTGAGCGAATTATTGGCGTTGGAAAAGTCCCTCTTCCTAAGAAGCTAGCTGAGTTTATGAAAGGGGAGAAACTTTCTGTTTCCCTCGGAAGTGATTTTGAGGGTTTTAAAAAGTTTTTGTTAGAAGAAGTTTAACATTAATTTCTAAAATATTAAAGATCGGATCACTTCTCAAGGATCCGATCTTTTTTATTATATCCTTGAATTTTAAGCTTAAAATCTATAGTCGTGTCAGGAACCATAATAGGCATATTAAACTCTCCACCTGGTTTGACTATTGGCATTCCATCTTGCGAGGGTGGTGATAGAGAAAGCTTCATTGTATCCAGATTTTTAGGGATAATTTGTAGCATAGAATCAGTGAATTGACCCTTAAACTCAGGAAGTTTATACAATTCAATTTGATTTTCAGGTTTCTTTTGTAAACTTAGGTTATCTAAATCAGTAGAAAGTGATTCTTCTAAAACCGTTGTGTCAATTTTAGATATGATTTCATTTTGTGAAAATAAGGCCGTGGAGATAAAAATTGAAATGATGGAAAGAAGGACTTTTGTTTTCATGATTGCTTGTTTCTTGATTTGCAAAAGTTAATTTACAAAAATCATGCAAAACACTGAATTCCATTCAATAAAAAAGGTTCCACATTGTGAAACCTTTTAGATATTATAGTCGAATTAAACTTATTAATCAAATCGATGAACACCTGGGTCAGCATCTCCGCAGTCACAATCACAACCCAATCCTTTTTCGTATTGAATCAATGCACGTAGGCTCATTCCCATGGATGAAAAACCACCGTCGTGGAAAAGGTTTTGCATGGTAACGCGACGTGTAAGATCTGAAAATAGCGTAATGCAGTAATCGGCACAATCATCACCGCTGGCATTACCCAGTGGCGACATACGTTCTGAGAAGTCCATTAAACGGTCAAAACCTTTAACGCCACCACCAGCAGTGGTAGGGGTAGGAGATTGAGATATCGTATTGATACGTACCCTGCGTTCGCGTCCATAGATGTAGCCAAAACTGCGGCCAATTGATTCAAGCAAAGATTTGGCATCAGCCATATCGTTGTAGCCATAGAATGTGCGCTGAGCAGCAACATAGGACAACGCAACAACAGAGCCCCATTCGTTAATAGCATCCATTTTACGGGCTACCTGTAGCAATTTGTGAAATGAAACTGCAGAAACATCCAGTGTCTTTTGCAGGTAATTGTAATCCAAATCACTGTAATGCCTTCCTTTTCTTACGTTCGGGGACATTCCAATTGAATGTAAAATAAAGTCAACTTTACCTCCCAGCGCTTCCATGGATTTCCTGAACAGATTCTGAAGGTCTTCAACGTTGGTAGCATCTGCAGCTACAAGTTCAGCATTGCATTTCTCTGCTAATTGAGCAGTATTGCCCATACGCAGGGCTACGGAAGTATTGGTTAGGGTGAATGTTGCGCCTTCTTCAAAAGCACGTTCTGCTACTTTCCAGGCAATGGAATCGGCATTTAAAGCACCAAATATAATTCCGCGCTTGCCTTTCAATAAATTATAAGCCATGATTTAAAATTTATGAGTAAAAACAACTTCAATTAAAAATGGTTGTGATTAATTTTTATAAAATAAAAAACCGGCTGTTTTGCCGGTATATGTTTTAAATTTGTTCGATGCTACTTGCAGGTAACCATCCCTGGTTTCCGTCAGCCAGACGTATTTCCCTCCAGTTTCCAAGGCTATCCTTTACCTGTACTTTTAACCCTTCATGAATAACAAAAATATCAGTTCCTGTTTCTGAAGGAGAGCTTTTTACGGTAATACTTGGTTGGATTATTATAGCGTACTCGTGTTGAGTCAATTGTTTCTTTTGTGATGCAGCAAAATTAAAACTGAAGATAGAAACGAGAAGTATAAGAATGCCAATCCAGAATGTAAATCTTTTTACAGAAGCGGTTCTTGTAAATGCAAATATTCCAGCCAAAATCAGAAATAAAACGAAGCTAACAACACTAATTTTTGCCCAGTTATCAACCGAAGTCAGGTTGGTTATGTTCTTCCACCACCTGATAAAGAAAACCTGGGGTAATGGTTCAATTGCATCTACTACATGTTGGTTGGCCAATTCAAGGTTGAATTGAATGTCTTCATCACCTGGAGCTAATAATTTAGCACGTTCATAGTTTATGATTGCTTTGGTAACCTGTCCGGTTTTGTAGTATGAGTTTCCAAGGTTGTAGTACAATTCAGCAGACTCAACGTCCGTATTCAAGAGCTCTTCATAGCTTTCAACAGCCAGTTTATATTCTTCTGAAGTATAATGTTGGTTGGCTTTATCCATTAATGCATTTTGCGCAAAAGAGCCAACCGAAATAAATAGTGCTAACAGGATGAGAAAAATAGTCTTCATTTCTTCTTCTTTTAGTTTAACGAATTTGTTTTTCCAATTTACCCATTAATGAGGCTGCTTTGTTATACAGCTCATCCATAGTACCTCCGGCAGCACTTGGTGCATACCGTGCAAATTCGCAAGTATCAATAATACTTATTAGCTCATCGGTAAGCTCATTGCTTACCTGTCTGCTTTGCAGTGTGCTTACGGCATTGTCCCTGTTCAAATCTGCCACTGGAATACTGAGTTTGTCACTCAGGTAGCCCCAGAATGCTTTGAGAACAGCTTCATAGAATTGTTCGCTTTGTTGCTGCTTTAAGAAGCCGGCAGCCTTTTTCAAATGTTTGCGGGCCACTTTGTTCGCTTGCTTATTTCGTACTAACTGAACATTAGCATTTTCTTTTAATTTTTTGCGATAAATCAATGCAATAAGCGCAAATACAAGTAAACTACCAAGATAACTGAGGTAGAATGTTGTGCTTCCGTAAAAAGTAGCTGCAACAGGTTTTAGCTTGTATTGATTTTGTTTGATATATCGAATGTCTTTCCCGATGAAACGAACGTCTTCTTTCGAGAAAGCACTGGTTACCGTAGTTGATTGCTCATCATCACCTTTGGTAATTGCCAGGTTAAATTCAGGTGAAGTTTTGTAAACGTATTTTCCTGTAGCAGGATTAAAGAATGCAAACTGAATTGCAGGGATTGTATAATCACCGGCAAAACGCGGAATAAATAAATATTCAAATGACTTACTCCCGCTCAGTCCACTGTTTGTCGCATTTAAACGGTCGGTTGTTTTTGGGTCATAAACCTCAAAATCTACAGGGAACTCAACTTTTGGAGCTTCAATTAAACGAAGGTTACCACTTCCGGATACATTTATTTTTAAAGTTATTGCTTCGTTGGATTTTGCATTCGTTTTATCAATTGATGCCGAATAATTGAAATTACCAACCGCACCATAAAAACTTGCAGGGGCTGTAGGAAGTTCTTTTACCCGGACAGTAACCGGGTCACTGGTTACTGTTGCAGGAACAGTACGATAGTTGTCAAAGAAGTCGTCAAAAAAACTACGTTGCTGTCTGATACGTTGCCTTAGCTCACAGGTAATCTCAAAAGGATCAATTTTTATATTTCCGGTTTGCTGCGGAAAAAGAATAGTTTTTTTCAGGACTCCAACCTGGTATATTTTATTGTCGTAAACTTCCCTGGCAAAACTAATTTGATTCGGGATATCAATTTCCTGAGTCCAAAAACCTTCGTAAGCAGGAAGCTTTACATCCCTAAAATTGGTGATTGGTACATTTGGTGACACATATATTTTTGCAGTTGCAATAATTTGCTCTCCTTTAAAAACACTTCTTTTATCCAGATCAACCTTTATAAACAGGTCTTCCTTTTTTATTTGAGTAGCAGAAGATTGTTGTTGTCTTTGTTGCTGATTGCCGGATGAAGGTGCTTGTCCTTTTACAACCTGAATTTCTAATTCATTTGATTCGTACACTTTACCATCAACTTTGATTGACGCTGGACGAATGGTAAATGTTCCTTCTCCTTTGGCCCTTAAAATAAATGTATAAGAAAATGTTACGGACTGTGTTGTTTGGCCGTTGATCATTTGAAAGCTGGAACTTTGCGATGTTGAGGGCCCCATCAAAATATCAAAGTTTGGCATTGATGGAAGTTGCAGGTCAGTACCTCTTTCATTAAGTGTGAAAGATAGTCTGAATTGTTCGCCAACGGATGCCACATTTGGGCCTGACATGGTAAACCTTACAGTGTCAGCTCCTGCAAATAGAGCAGAAATAGCTAGAAATAGTGTAAAAATGAACTTTCTGATCATTGTTTTTATCTCGTTTTATTTCTGATGCAAAAATAAATAAATTCCAAAAACCAAGTTTCAAATTCCATCCCGAATTCCCAGGGGAAAAACAAATATTTCAAACCAACATCATTAATTTAATAAAACTTTTTCCTTCAACCTTATAACCATTTGACCATACAACCTTTTAAGCCTACCAATCCTTGTCTGTTTGACGTTGTTTGGCTTTTTGGGCTTTGGCCTTTTTCACTTTCTCCTGAATCTTTTGTTCATCGTTTTGTAAGGCCTGCAACAGTCGCTCAGCATTTTCTTTAGAAATCTTTTGCTGTTGTGGTTGTTGCTGTTTCTGCTGGTCTTGTTTGTTTTTATCCTGGTTCTGATTCTGTTTATTCTGATCTTGATTTTTATCCTGTTGGTCTTTGTTTTGGTCCTGATTTTGCTTCTGATCCTGGTTTTGTTGTTGATCTTTATTTTGATCTTTGTTCTGATCCTGATTTTGTTGCTGCTGTTGTTGTTCTTGCTGCTTTTTCAGGTTCATTGCATAAACCAGGTTGTATTTACTTTCCAGGTCATTCGGATTATTGCGAAGTGCATCTTTATAAGCCTCAATACTTTCATCCAATTTATTCTGCATTATAAGTGAATTTCCCAGGTTGTGATAAGACTGGGACTTTTTCATTTTATCTTCCGTTTTATCAATAATCTCTCCGAAACCGGAAGCTGCTTCTTCAAACTTCTTTTGTTTATATAAAGCACCACCAAGATTAAACTTCCATTTTAAATCTTCAGGACGCTTGTCCAATGCTTTACGGTATTCAGTTTCTGCTAAACTGAAGGTTGTCGTGTCAAGCTTGGTTGTATCAGATAAGGCTTGCTCAAAAAAGTTGTTTCCCTTACGTATAAATTTACGTTCGTTTTGAGCCTGACTGCTCAATGCAAAAGCAACAAGCAGTATAGCTATGAGGGTAATATTTATGGTAATTCGTTTAATCATTTTCCAAATAATCTGACGTTTTTCAAATATTTGTTTTTCCGTTCAAGAATCAGGAAATCAATTAGTATCAAAAATAAAGCCAAAGCTAAAAACCACTGGAATTGCTCTTCATATTCTGAGTAAACCCTTGATTCCATCTCTGCTTCTTCCATTTTATTGATTTCGTTGAAAAGTGTATTTAAACCAACCTGGGCATTGTTTGCCCGTACGTAAATTCCTTCGCCAGCTACAGCTATTTGCTGAAGCATGCTTTCGTTTAGCTTGGTTACAACAACATTTCCTTCTTTATCTTTTCTGTAATCTTTTTGTCCGTTTCTGTAAATAGGAATTGGTCCACCCTGTGGAAGCCCCATTCCAATTGTATGAACGATAATTCCCCGCTCAGTGGAAACAGTCGCTGCACCAATCGCATCATCTTCGTGGTTTTCACCATCAGTAATAATTACAATTGCTTTGTTGCCTTCAAACTGTGGGCTGAAAGAACTAGTCCCAAGCTCAATGGCAGCACCAATTGCGGTTCCTTGCCTGGGGACTATTTCAGTGTTAACAGAATTCAGAAATAGCTTTGCTGAAGGGTAGTCTGTTGTAATTGGAAGCTGCGTATAGGCATCGCCAGCAAAAACAATCAAACCAATTTTATCATCACCCAAATTATCGACTAATCGCGAAATAGCGCGCTTAGCTCTTTCCAAACGGTTAGGTTGAATATCTTCAGCCAGCATCGAATTAGAAACGTCCAAAGCAATGATTAACTCAACTCCTTCTCTTTTAATCGTTTTTAATTTACTTCCAAACTGTGGGCGGGCAACAGCGATAATCACAGATGCAATTACAAACAGCCAGATAATAAACTTAATGACCGGGCGTGAATTACTAACATTGGGCATTAAAACACTCAAGGTTTCCATTTGGGCAAAACTCTCGAGGGCCTTTCTCCTGCTTCTCCGTGTTAACCAAAATAAAATGATAAATACGGGAAGTATTAATAGTACATATAAATATTCAATATTTGCGAACCTAAACATTTCCATTTTTAAACCTTTAAGGAATGTTCCTGAATAAAGTTGTTTTCAAAAATAACGAGAGAAGAAGCAATAAAGAGGCGCCTAATGCATATGGCTCAAACTCTTCATCTTTTTTGCTGAATTCTTTTACCTCAATTTTTGAACGCTCCAGCTTGTCAATCTCTTGGTAAATTTCAACCAACTTATTATTATTTGTTGCACGGAAATATTTTCCATCGGTTAGCTGGGCAATTTCCTGTAGTGTTTCCTCATCAATTTTTACTTCAATATCGCGAATCTGTGTGCCAAAAGGAGTTTGAACAGGGTAGGGTGCTGTTCCAATTGTTCCCACACCAACTGTATAAACGCGAATGCCAAATGTTTTTGCAACTTCAGCTGCGGTGACCGGAGCAATTTCACCACGGTTATTTTCACCATCAGTAAGCAAAATAATGACCTTGCTGATTGCATCGCTTTCTTTCAATCTGGAAACAGCTGTTGCCAATCCATTACCAATTGCTGTACCATCTTCAATCATGCCACTTTCAATATCCCTGAAAAGGTTGATCAAAACTGCATGATCTGTAGTTAACGGGCATTGGGTAAAGCTTTCACCTGCAAAAACGACCAAGCCCATTTTGTCATTTCGGCGTCCTGAAATAAATTCGGTAGCTACATCCTTTGCGGCCTGCAGGCGATCGGGTTGAAAATCGCGTGCCAGCATCGAACTTGAAATATCCAATGCAATTACAATATCAATCCCCTCAGTAGTTACATCCTGCCAACTGCTTGAAGATTGTGGCCTTGCCAATGCTACTGTTAGCAGGAAGAATCCAAAAATAAGTAGCACAAAAGGCGAGTGGCGTAAATAGTGTTTCCATCCTTTTGAGATAGCTTTTAAACCAACTGTAGTTGAATATTTTATACTGGCTCCTGATTTTTTAAACCGAAGAATATACCAGGCTAATACCGGTACAAGAGCCAGTAACAGGTAAAGGAATTCAGGATTTTTATAATCGATACCGTTCATCATTTCTTATTTTAACACAACTTCTTCACCTTCCCGGTCATCGTCAGGTTGGTCGGTTTTTTTCACTTCAATCTTGGTTTGGTTTACAAAGAAATATGCATTCATTAGTGTCAGGTTGTGATCATCATCCGTAGGTTTGTATTTTGCAAATTTCACCAAATCCGATAAACTCAGCAGGTTTTTCAGTTCATTAAAAGACTTTTCATTGATCAGTCCTTTTTGTTCTGTAAAAGCCTGAATGGTTTCGTCAGTCGTATACTCCATCGCATAAATATTAAAGCGATCTTCAATGTATGTACGCAATGTGTCCGAAACTTCACTATAAAAAAGCTTAATTTCCCCATGTTGCCAAAGTTGTTCTTCTTTTACCTGGTCTAGTCGACGAATGGCAATGATATGTGCAGGTTCCTTTGGTTTGGCTGGTTTGCCGAATACGGGCTTGTTGTTTTTCTTTCTTCTTATATAGTAAAAAATGAAAAAGATGACCGCACCTATCAGGATAACCCCCAAAATATATGGAGATACTTCAGCTAATGTAATTGGAGCACGATAAGGTTTCTTAATATCTACAGGGCCCCTGGTAGTGTCGATTTGCATGGTGTGCACAAAAAACTCAACCGGAAGGGTCTCTATCGTATCAGATAACTCGTCGTATTGCAGGTTGAAATAGAATGGTGGAATTTCCTGTGGACCACTATCAAAAGTTGTAATGGTGAAGCTTTGAATAATTTTGATTTGCTCTTCTTCATCCAATTCAAAGGTATCAAGAGGTGATCGCTCAATAATTTCAATTGTAGGTGAAATTGAGTCACCAATTACCGGAAAATCAATATTCAGGTTTTTGGGTTGATCCAGTTCAATACGAAGTTTTACCTGGTCACCAATTAAAATCTGAGTTGAATCAAGTATTGCTTTTGCCTGAATCTTTTGTGCAGATGTATATTGCGGCAACATCATTGCCAGACAAATAAACAGTACTATGGAAATCAGTCTTCTCATACTTATGCTTTTAATCCTCGCTTTTTAAATAAAGTCATCAGGGATTTGACATAGTCTTCGTTCGTATTGATGTCAACATAGTCAACACCGCTTCGTTTGAATGTATAATCAAGCTTTTCGCTACTTTCCCTCCACCAGTTTTCATAAGTCTGACGAACTTTACGGCTACTACTGTCTACCCAAATAAACTCACCGCTCTCAGCATCTTTTAGCTTAATCATGCCAATAGGGGGAAGCTTGGTTTCCCGTTCATCGTAAATACGCAATGCAACAACATCATGCTTGTTGTTGGCAATGGTCAAAGCTTTTTCAAAATCTTCTTCATTTTGAATGAAGTCAGAGATAATAAAGCTAGTGCATCGCTTTTTAATTGCGTTTGTCATATAACGAATAGCTTCTGTAATATTTGTACCGTGGCTATCTGGTTCAAAGTCAATCAGCTCGCGAATGATTCTTAGGATGTGGGATTTCCCTTTTTTGGGAGGAATAAATTTTTCAATTTTTTCAGAAAAGAAAATTACCCCAATCTTATCATTATTCTGAATCGCGGAAAAAGAAAGCACTGCAGAAATTTCAGTGATTACATTCTTCTTGAACTTATCGAAAGAACCAAAATCACGAGAACCGCTGACATCAATCATCAACATCACTGTCAACTCGCGTTCTTCTTCAAATATTTTAATGTACGGCTTGTTGTAACGAGCGGTCACGTTCCAGTCGATATTACGCACGTCATCACCAAACTGGTATTCGCGTACTTCACTGAAAGCCATACCTCGCCCCTTGAAAGCCGAATGGTATTCGCCAGCGAAAATATTTCGACTCAGACCTCTCGTCTTAATCTCAATTTTCCGTACTTTTTTTAGTAACTCAGTGTGCTCCATATTCGAACTAATTAGATACTAGACTCTGGATGCCTGATAACTTGTAACACGCATCTCGAAACCCGAAACTCGATTAAGGAACTTCTACTTTATTCAATATTTCAGTAATGATATCTTCTGATGTGATATTGTTAGCTTCTGCTTCGTAGCTTAAACCGATACGGTGACGGAGTACATCAGCACAAACAGCACGAACATCTTCCGGAATTACATATCCACGTCGCTTAATGAAGGCATAAGCTTTTGAAGCCTGGGCCAAACTAATACTAGCCCTTGGAGAACCACCGAACGAAATCATATCTGCGAATTGGTCCAGGCCATATTCTTCGGGATTCCTTGTGGCAAATACGATATCGACGATGTACTTGCTGATTTTTTCATCCAGATAAACATCTTTAACCACATCACGTGCTTTAAGAATATCTTTCGGTTTTAAAATTGTTGAAGGTTGCGGATATTGTTTCAGCAGGTTCTGCTGAATGATCAGTTTTTCTTCTTCTTTCTTTGGGTATTCAATGACCACTTTCAGCATAAAACGGTCAACTTGTGCTTCCGGAAGCGGATAAGTACCTTCCTGCTCAATCGGGTTTTGGGTTGCCATTACCAGGAATGGTTCTTCCAGCTTAAATGTGTTGTCACCAATTGTGATTTGGCGTTCCTGCATTGCTTCAAGAAGTGCAGACTGCACTTTTGCAGGTGCACGGTTGATCTCGTCAGCCAATACAAAGTTTGTGAAGATAGGCCCTTTTTTAATGACAAACTCTTCATTCTTCTGACTGTAAATCATTGTACCTAGTAAGTCAGCAGGAAGCAAGTCCGGGGTAAACTGAATACGTGAAAATTTGGCATCAATTGTTCTTGAAAGGGTATTAATTGCAAGGGTTTTTGCAAGTCCGGGAACACCTTCCAAAAGAATGTGCCCATCGGATAACAGCCCGATCAATAAACTTTCTACCAAATGTTTTTGTCCTACAATCACCTTGTTCATTTCCAGGGTGATCAAATCAACAAAAGAACTTTCTTTTTGAATCCGTTCGTTTAACTCGCGAATATCTACTGATTGCTCCATATCTGTATAACTTTTTTTCTTGTTTTGGTCGTCGAAAATAATTTAAAGATGCTTAAAAAAAGATGTATTTTTGTTAAAATTTGTTAAGTATACATCTTCTGAAAGCGCTGTAAAATTAATAATTCTGGCGGTTTATGAACAAGATATTTTTATTTTTTTACTTTTGACTAAAATTCAAAATATTGAAACAACGCTATTTCATAGAATTGGCCTATAATGGCAGCCGTTTTCATGGGTGGCAAATTCAACCAAACACAGAGACTGTGCAGCAATGCCTGGAAAGTGCGTTGGCTACAATTTGCAGGGAAGAAATTGCTGTGACAGGTGCTGGCAGAACAGATACAGGCGTTCATGCCAGTTATTTTGTTGCCCATTTTGATTCTGAAAAAACGAATCTGGATCATTCTGATTTTGCATACAAATTGAATAGCTTCTTAAACAACGATATTGCAATTTTTAAGTTAAGCAAGGTTAATTCAGAAGCTCATGCACGGTTTGATGCGACATCCAGGACTTATCACTATTATATTAACCTTCAAAAAGATCCGTTCGTACAGGAAAGCTCCTGGTATTTGAGGCGTAAGCTGGATGTGGATAAAATGAATGAAGCTTGTGCTATTTTATTTGATTATGAAGACTTCACAAGTTTTAGCAAGCTACACACTGATGTAAAAACTAACAATTGTAAAATTTATCATGCGAAATGGAAGCAACAAAATAACCGTTTGGTTTTTACTGTTAAGGCTGACAGGTTTTTGCGAAATATGGTTCGCGCAATTGTAGGTACCATGGTTGAAATAGGGCGGGGAAAAATTGAACCTTCTGATTTGAGAAAGGTTCTGGAAGCAAAAGATAGAGGGGTTGCGGGTGTCTCTGCTCCTGCCCAAGGGCTGTTTTTGGCCCACGTTGCTTACCCCGAAGAAATTTTTACTTCTATTCAGGATATTTAGTCCTTGACTTGGCAGCTTAGTTTTTTTATCTTAGAAATACACTTATTAGTATGAATTTTACTGATTGGTTTGTTGTTGAAATTAGGTATTTCGCTGTTGGGATGAAAAAGCAAAGACTCCAGACATACTTTAAAAGACAAATTGCAGCTTTCAATAAAAATTATGAACGCACGCTTAAAGCTCAAAGGGTTGTTGATATTCACAAAGCTTAGGTTGAGCATAAAACGAATGAGGACATTGTTGTCATTATTGGAGTTTGTGAGCAATGGGGAAATCAGTAAGGGGCAACATCTCGCGATTTTATCTCCAATTTTTAAGCAGGCAGGATTAGTACGGGAGATTCAATTAAATCTTAAACTCATTTCAGGAAGGCGTTTGGTTTATATTCATCCCTACCGGTATTTTTTAAATGAGCAGAAAAAACGGGCGATTCGGAAATTAATAACAGAATTGAAAGGCTTTGATCATGAGAAGTTTAAAGAGTTAAATGTGGCTTTGTTTGAAAGACTCAAAAGCTTATCTGAAGAGCAAATCAGTAATCAAATCTATGCGTTTAGATTGAAGAGATTGAGTAAAGTAATGGAACTACTTGAGGCTGTTCACGATGATGATGTTTTGCATAAAATCAGAACACAGATTAAACGTACAGGTGATATTTTGTCATTGACCAGAAAATCGAAAATGAGTGAAGGTTTGAAGTCGCTTCGTAAAACGATAAAAACATTAGATAATAATATCGGTAGTTGGCATGATAACAAGGTGTTAATAGATTCGATTGAACATTTCAATGAACAAAATGAAAACCGTAAAGTTCGCAGTTATCTGACGCGGGTTATTAGTCAGTTTGAAAAGCGGAATGATACTTCACGAAACAATATTGAGAAACTTCTTGGAGATCGATTCCTTCGGCAGGGACTAAAAGTTCGTAATTTATAGATTGATCTGTAAAGTGGAACTAATAGGTTGCTTTTTAATAAACATCTTCCTGCCAGCGTTTTTCAGCTTTCATTGTTTTGATATAACCCTGAGCTTCTTCTTTTGACATATTTCCTTCCTTGCAAAGAATGTCCAGCAAGGCTTGTCGTACTCCAACAGCCATTGTTCGCTTATTTCCGCAGATATAGACCACCGCTTTTTTATTAGCTATCCAATCATAAATATCACTGGCATTTTCCAACAATTTATGTTGTACGTAAATCTTTTCCTCCTGATCTCTTGAAAAAGCTGTGTTTAGCTTTGTAATTGTACCATCTTCAACATAGCCCAATATTTCATCTTTGTACAGAAAATCTTTTTCGGAGTGGCGTTCGCCAAAGAATAGCCAGTTCTTACCTTTTGCACTTAACGCTTTTCTTTCTTGTAGAAACGCTCTATACGCAGCTATTCCTGTTCCGTTAGAAATCATAATTGTTGGTGCCTTCGGGTTTTCAGGAAGACGAAAACTGTCGTTGTTTTCAATGTAAATAGAAATCCGATCACCTACTTCAATCCGATCCTGTAGAAAAGAAGATGTAACCCCAATATGCGGACGATCATCCAGATCATATTCCATAACACCCAAAGTAATGTGAACTTCGCCAGGATAAGCTACAGAGCTTGATGCAACAGAATAAAGTCGCGGTTTTAACTTACGTAAAACAGTTAGAAAATCTTCAGGAGAAATATTGCCTGGATATTCAGTTACTAAATCCAGTAAATCGTGATTGGCACAGTAGCTTTTTACCTTATCATCGCCTCCGAATAATTGTTTGATATCATCCTTGTCTGAGAATTCAGCATATTTATTTAGAACAACAGGTGTTAACAGGCTTAACTCATAATCTTCGAGTAAAACTTGTTTCAGGAACCGGGGAGTATCATCCTTCCAAATGGTATGGGTTCCATCAAATTGAAGCTGTTTTAGAAGTCGGTCTACGAAAAAGCGGGAATTTGTACATTTTATTGCGACTGAGTCTCCGGCTTTATATTCCTTTTTGGTTTCTCCCAAAGAAAGCGCGAGGTGCAATGTTTTCTTCGTAGAATCTTCAGAACAAAGATTACGCTTCTCTTTTACAACAACCTGAAAAGTTCCACTTTCGTCATCTGTAGAATGAAAGTCAAATGAGAAATCTTGCTTTTCTGGTTTGAAGTGACCATTTAAACGGTTTTTAAACACATCGACGGCATCAATTATCCACTGACGGGCAGTTTCTTCAAAATCGACATCGCATTCAACCAGGTCATAAGTACAATTTGCCTGAAGTTCTTTAAATCGTTCGGCAAAGTCTTTTCCGGTTTTGCAGTAATCTTTATAGCTGCTGTCCCCAAGAGCAAGAACACTGAAGTTCAATTGAGCAAGGGAACTATTGTGTTTCTGATGCAAATAATTGTAGAAATTAAGGGCAACTGCCGGAGGGTCTCCTTCTCCATGAGTGCTTACTATCAGAAGCAGATTATTGATCTCCCCAATTACTTCTGGGTTCATGGTTTTCATATCCAATAACCGGGTTTTTAAACCCAGGTGATTAGCATAGCGTTCAGCCACCTCGGCAATGGATTTTGAATTGCCAGTCCGGCTGCCATATATGATTGAAAGTGTACTGCTCATAGTCAATTAAATCGAATTTGGAACCAATTCTGTAAGCTGATCTACCCAGGTAGCTTTTTCATCATATTCAACCAAAAACGGCTTAAAGGTTTTGGAATAATCCCGATGGCGTGCGTACTGTAGTATAAAGTATTTTTTACCATCCAGTGGATTATCTACAACTCCTAATATCTGTACTTTTCCTTTGGCAGCTGACATAACCGGTGCAGTTACTGTTTTTGCCAGGCTTCCGGTCAGTCGAATAGCTTCAGAATATATGTTATAAACTTCAGCAAGTGGAACCTGAAAATATTCGTAAGGGCCTGTTTCCCGTTCAATAAACATGTAGTAAGGCACTAATCCCAGATTTACTTGTTTGGTCCACATATTTGCCCAAAGCTGGCTGCTATTGTTTATATGATTTAACACCGGAGCCTGTGTCCTGATTTGAGCACCGGTTTCCCGAATATTGGCAATCGCTTCCTGTAGCGCCTCATTTTCCAATTCTACCGGATGATTAAAATGAGCCATTATCGATAAATGCATTCCACTATCGGTTATTCGCCTGAACATGTTTAGCATTTCTTCAGCTTCTTCATTATAAGAAGGTAAAAAAGTAAATGGCCAATAGGTGAGAGCTTTAGTGCCAAAACGAATGGTGTCCAGATTGGGTATTTTGGCATCAATGACCTTATCTACATAGCCGGAAAGTACTGCCGGGCTCATAATCATTGGGTCGCCACCCGTAAATAACAGCTCATGTACAAATTCATGCTCACGTATGTATTCAATTACCTTGTCAATTTCGCGCATGGAGAATTGCAAATCCAATTGTTTGGTGAACTGTGGCCAGCGAAAACAAAAGGTGCAATGCGCGTGACAGGATTGTCCCTGGGTAGGAAAGAATAAAACGATGTCGCGGTATTTATGCTGAACCCCGGGTAATTTTTCACCATTAAGCTGCGGAATGTTTGTTAGCTGTTGTGCCGGGTGGGGATTCATCTCCAACCGGACACTATTAACTACTTCGTATAATTCATCTTCAGATAAATTCTGATCTACAGCTCTTTTTACACGCTCATATTGGTCTTCACGAAGCATGTTTTTATTTGGGAAGGTTAAAATATATATCGGATCGTTTTCATAATTCTCCCAATCAATTAAATAATCGACTACATAATTATTTGATTTAAATGGAATTACTTTGGAAACTATCTCGATTTCCTGTTTAACTTCTTCCGGCAGGTATCGCATGTATTCGATATTTCGAAACGTTTTTGCGTTATATGTCAAGTACCTCATAAATGATCATTTTAAATGAATGACAGTTTTTATTAACAAGAATGAATCACAAATTAGTAATTAAGCCAGTAAGGCTAAATTTGTTTGGATTGGTTGGTATAAAAGCATTCTTACTTTATTAAACGTAAAAGCATTGTGTTAAGTTGACGGGATTTTGAGATAAAAAAAAGAGAAACAGGATTCTGCTTCTCTTTTAGCTAGTTATGAAGTTTATTTTTTACAAAACGTTTTTCAATTCAGCTTCAATTTCTTTGTATAAGCCTTTACTTGC
Source organism: Prolixibacteraceae bacterium (assembly GCA_028282195.1). Taxonomy (GTDB): domain Bacteria; phylum Bacteroidota; class Bacteroidia; order Bacteroidales; family Prolixibacteraceae; genus Sunxiuqinia. The sequence continues at coordinate 18,254 of JANQII010000015.1, read as the reverse complement.
AGTAACTACAGGCAACCTGCATACATTTTTCGCTTTTCCTGTAATGTTCATCAAAGCTTTTATTCCTGTCGGATTTCCCTCTTTAAATAATAGTTTGAACAAGTCAATCATTTTAAGGTGAAGCTCACGGGCTTCAGCATATTTTCCATCATTGGCAAGATGAATAAGATTGCTTAATTCTTTTGGTAATGCATTGGCAATTACAGAAATAACGCCAATTCCACCAACAGCAATTATTGGTAAGGCAAGAACATCATCACCAGAGATTACAGCGAAACCTTCAGGGCCATGTTTAACCATTTTAGCAACAGCTGAAGATTCCCCGGAAGCTTCTTTAGTGGCAATTGCATTTGGGCAAGCCCTGGCAACTTCAACAGTTGTCTCCGGGGCCATATTTACTCCTGTTCGTGATGGAACATTATAAAGGATTACCGGAACAGGGCTTGCTTTACATACCAGTTTGTAATGCTCTGCCAAACCTTTTTGGGCCGGTTTGTTGTAATATGGAGTGACAGACAAAATTCCATCAACATCTGTAAAGTCAGTTTCTTCAATATTCTTAATGATTTTGTATGGGTCATTGCCGCCCATACCAACAACAAGAGGTACCCGTTTATTCACTTTCGATTTAATGCATTTAACCACTTCTTTTTGCTCTGTAGCAGAAAGGGTAGGGGTTTCGGCAGTGGTTCCCAGGGCTACCAGGTAGTCCATGCCGTTACTTATTTGGTCTTCAACCAAATTTTCCAGGGCATCGAAATCAATCGAAAAATCTTCATTAAACGGAGTAACCAATGCTACCCCTGCTCCTCGAAACGGGTGTGTCATTTTTATTTTATATTGATGAATTATTATTTATTATCTCGTTAATGATTCAAAACTTATTTGAAGTTAGTCTGAACTATTTCGTGCCATTTCCAGCTTCCAACTTCAGTTTATTCTTCTTCCTTATTTAGTTCTTTCAGGTAATGAATGATTTGTTCTGCCAAAAAACTGGGTTCTTGTCGCTTACTTATATCAATGCCTAAATCAAAGTAGTTTTGTTCTGCATTAGACCATCCTGCTTTAAATTTTGCGAGAGATAAGGCTCGAACAACCTTAGCTTCCTGCTTTTCAGACAAGCTGATGTCAATAAGTAAATCGAACTTAGTGTTGATGAACTTAATTACTTCAGCAGATTTTGGTTGACCCAACCAGCTAAAATCCTGCTTGCTGAAAACAGCTTCACCTTTTATGGAAACCGGTTGGTCAGAAAAACAAAAACCATTCACCCTGATGTTTTTCTCTTTGAGCTTTGATACCAATAGGCCATAGGCTGCCTGATCATCGCAATTCCAAAGGACACCTGCTGTTTGGGCATCTTCAAGCTTGCTTATACTAACCGACCTTTTAATGCTTTTTACCTTTTTGTTGATCAGCCATGAGGCTAGTTTGGTTTTTATGCTCATAGAAGGTCAAAAATAAAAAAAAATGTTTGCGATAAGAAGAAATCTTTGTCAGTTTAAAAGAAGTTTTCTTTTTAAAATAACTTTTTGTTGATTGAACAAGCTGTCTGGGGCAGCAACAATTTTCAGAATAAGTAAAAAGAAATAATTACTTTCAGCCATTAGGTGTGTTTTTTTATTCCGTCAATCTGTTTTTCAAGTCCATTTGTTCGTGCAGGATTCTCGTAATTTCAATTGGTTTATTTACAAATTTTCGGTAAAAGATTATGTGCCGGTTAGCTTTAAACCCAAACAATTCGGTAGTTATTCCCTCATAGTTCTTTCCCAAATTAGGATTTTGGGCAATGTTCTGACAGCAGTCAAGTAGCCTATTATAATATCTGTCCGCTTGTTTCTCAGACCATTTGTCAAACGTATAATCCCAGATTTCACCCAAGTCCTCAACAGCTTTATTGGTCAGTTTATATTCAGCCATTCTTTTTTCTTCTGGCTTTTAAATCCTGAAGATGTTTTTCCGGGTTAAAATCGTGGGCAATCCCACTATCAATTCCTTCTTGAATGGCTTTTCTTAAAGCAATGACCTTACTTTCTTCATTTTCTAAAAGGCGTAGTCCAGCCCGAATAACTTCGCTTACATTTTTGTATCTGCCTGCTGAAACCTGGCTTTGGACAAATTTATCAAAATAATCTCCGAGTGATATGGATGTATTTTTGCTCATTTTCTAAATCTTTATCCAAAAATACCAATTTTTGGTAAATTTTCCTAGTAGTACTTTCACGAAGTTTCGTTGAAAAACTCATCGGATGACTATGCTGATATTGAACATTTTAGTCATCCGATGAGTGACACGTTAATTCAAAAACCCACTACTAATTACATCTAACTTCTCACTTTATTCTATCATTTTTAAGAAATCATCTTCGGAAATCATAGGAATACCAAGTTTTTGAACTTTTTCAAGTTTTGAAGGTCCAACATTACTTCCAGCCAACATGTATGACGTTTTTTTGGAAATAGAACCGACATTTTTGCCACCATTCTTTTCGATTAATTTTTTAAGCTCATCTCTGGAAAATTTTTCAAAAGTTCCGGAAATAATAATGCTCAATCCAGTGAGTTTTTCGCTTCGACCTTCCAAACTGCCTTCGTCCAGTTCAAATTGAAGACCATGAGAGCGAAGACTTTCAATAATTTGTACGTTAGCTTCTTGTTCGAAGAATGCTATAGCACTTTCGGCAATTTTACCACCAATTTCATTAATGTCAGCAAGTTCTTCTATTGTTGAATTCATTATCTGGTCGATGTTGATCAATTTGTTGGCAAGAATCTTAGCAACCGTTTCACCTACAAATCGGATTCCTAATGCATATAAAACCCTTTCGAATGGAATTTGCTTCGATTCTTCAAGGCTTTTCAGAATTCTTTGAGCTGATTTTTCTCCTAATCTTTCCAGAGGAATGATTTGCTCTGCTTTCAATTCGTAAAGATCAGCGCTGTTTTTAATCAAGCCTTCATGGTGTAATAATTCAATGGTTTCTTGCCCAAGGCCATCAATATTCATTGCCTTTCTGCTGATAAAGTGTTCAATTCTACCTTTTATTTGTGGTGGACAGCCTGATTCATTTGGGCAATAGAATGCGGCTTCTCCTTCTTGTCGAACAAGTTTAGTTTCACATTCAGGACAGTTTTTGATAAAATCAACTTTAATGGCCATTGGGTGGCGTTTACTCTCATCTACACCAACAATTTTCGGGATGATTTCACCACCTTTTTCTACATAAACTTCATCGTTGATGTGGAGGTTTAAGTTCTCAATAATGTCTGCATTGTGCAACGAAGCTCGCTTAACAGTTGTGCCGGCTAATAAAACTGGTGTTAGGTTTGCTACCGGTGTTACAGCTCCTGTGCGACCAACCTGATAACTTACAGACTCAAGAATTGTGCTTACCCGTTCTGCTGAAAATTTATAAGCAATTGCCCACCTCGGCGATTTAGCAGTAAAGCCAAGGTTGTTTTGCAAACGAATCGAATTTACCTTTATAACAATCCCATCGGTTGCAACTGGCAAGTCATTCCTTTTTTCATCCCAATTGTCAATGTATTCCAGTACTTCATCAATATTTTTGCACTTTTGGGTATGTTCAGATGTTTTGAAACCCCACTTTTTTGCGTGCTGAATATTTTCAAAGTGTCCATCCTCAGGAAGATTCTCTCCAAGTAAGTAATAGAAGTAGCCGTCCAATCTCCGCTTTGCAACTTCAGCTGAGTTTTGCATTTTTAGCGAACCTGAGGCCGTATTTCGTGGATTTGCATACAAAGGTTCCCCGGCCTTTTCACGTGCTTTGTTCAATTCATCAAAAGTTGCAAAAGGCAAAAGAATCTCACCTCGTATCTCAAACTTAGAGGGATAACCAGGACCTTTCAGTTTTAAAGGAATACTTTTAATCGTCCGTGCATTTGTGGTAACGTCATCACCTTTTTCCCCATCGCCGCGGGTAACAGCTCTGTCGAGTTCACCATTTTCATAAATCAAGCTAATCGATGCGCCATCAAATTTAAGCTCACAAACATATTCAAAAGGTTCAGTAATTAATTTTCGTATTCTGCTATCAAAATCTACCAGTTCTTCTTTTGAATAAGAATTGCTAAGTGAAAGCATGCGGTATTCATGTTTCACTTGTTCAAATTCCTGATTAATATCGCTACCGACACGTTGGGTAGGAGAGTTTGGATCAAAAAACTCCGGATTTTCATTTTCAAGAGCTTCAAGCTCTTTTAGTTTCATGTCAAAATCGTAATCACTAATTGAAGGTTGATTTAGGACATAGTATTTATAATTGTGTTCAGCCAGTTCGTTTCGAAGGGCTTCTATTTTCGATTTTATAGCAGATTTATCCATTAAATTGATTTTGCTTTAAAAATAAGAAAACCAGTTATAAGAAAAATAAAATTCCCCTAAACAATATTAACAATTGTGCTGTGAAAACTAGTGTTGACGGTTGAAAGTTTTGTCATTTGTCATTGGGTCATTGATTGTCTTTAAGTGTATTGATTATTTTATTCTGAAAACTGTAACTGAAAACTTGTCATTGGTAATTAGTCAATGGTCAATTGTTATTGGTTGATTTTTCCGGCCAAGCGTATGAGCAAATAATTGCCAATGAAAATGCCTACAGGTAACTGGCCAGTCGTTCAGATATTCCGGTTACATCAATCAGAAACGTTTTCGGAAAGGGCAAGCGAAAAACCTGATATTTTTTGCCACCTAAAACAAAGTCCCTGTTGGTTTTCGATCTTCTTGAAGAATAATAGACTATTCGTAAAAGAACTAATAAATAAGAAATAAATATATCAAAAAACTCATGATTTAATCGTTGTAAAAGTTGTTTCTTTGTTTTATATGGATTGAAAACCTAAAATTTTAAACAGATGAAAAGAATCATTCATACCGACAAGGCACCTGCAGCAATTGGACCGTACAGCCAGGCTGTTGAAGTTAATGGAACACTTTATATTTCTGGTCAAGTACCAATTAACCCGGAAACCGGAAAAGTTGTTGAAGGTGGCATAAAAGAGCAGACAATCCAGGTAATGAAAAATATTGAAGCTATTTTGGATGAAGCCGGGTATAGTTTTTCTGATGTTGTGAAATCAACCTGTCTGTTAAGTGATATGGGCAATTTTAAAGCAATGAATGAAGTATATGGCAGCTGTTATTCAGAAAATCCACCTGCCAGGGCTGCATTTGCGGTTAAAGAACTTCCGTTAGGTGTATTGGTTGAAATTGAGACAATTGCGGTAAAATAAGAATTTTGCCAGTAAAAAGTTAGGGTTCATTATACATTGACTATTCACTTTCGGGTTTTTCGCATATAATAGGGTTAAAAGTTAAAAGGAAGCTGGAAGTTCTTCTGTTTTTATACTTCTAACTTACTGCTTCTGGTACTCACTGCGGGTTGGTCATTTAAGTAGTTGTCGATTTTTTGTGAATTTGACCTGAAAATTGTACTTAATTCTGGTATTTTTCTTCTGCAAAAGGCATTCAGTAATAAAATAATTAAGTTTGTTGAATGTAAGTTTGTGTTTATTGATTTAAAATCTGAATGTTAGACTGGCTTTGTAGTTTTGTTTTTATAACCATTTAAAAGCAGTAAAGTCATGAAAACGAAACTAACATTATTGGTAATTGTATTTTTGTGTGCTGTTATCAATGTAAAAGCAGGAGAAGGTTCAGGCATTAAGGGGGATTCAATGACCTCTTTAGGAACCTATGAAATTAAAACTTCAACCAGCCCACTTGAAATTTCAGGGACAAGCTTTCAAACACATCTTCTTACGTATGAACATGCTGAACGTCCTATTCATATTGGAATTGAGAATAAGAAGAAGTGTATAAACTTCATTGTTAAAGGACCCAACTTTGAGGTTGAGTATTTCTGTAACCGGGGAACTTTTGGCGTGAAAAAAATTAGTCATAAGTACCAGGAGATTGAAGAAAATTTTAACCTTGCAGTTATTGACAAAGATCAATTGGATGCACAACGGATAATTACTCAATCGCCTAAAACTGAAAAAGAACTATTAGGCCTTATTGCTTGTTATCTGCCGAATTTAATTAAAGAAAAATACAGAACTCAAATTTAGATTGTTATCTGGCCGGTAGCCATCGGTGTGTTTTTGTCAACGAACGACTGTTTTTCATCAATGAAAGGCAGTCGTTTTTTATGTGCCTGGGTTTGAGTAGTACTTCGATGTTGTTCGTGGTAGAATGATGCTGTCATTAATAAATTGAATAATTTTATAATTGTATGATGTTGTTTGCTTTGTAACAATGGCTGTTGAAAAAACAATCTTTCCGAATTTGAATAACCGAATTTTGCAACATGGCATGTTTTGGATGTGCTATGTTTTGATATTTGGTTTGTTGTATGGGAAGTATGGTGATAACTACTTCTTTTACATCAAAGAGTCATTGTTTATGCTTCCGTTTATGATGATTGCAGCCTATGTTATCATCTATGGAATTTTGCCAGGCTATTTTAAAAGTAATAAGCCAATACTGCTGGTTGCAGGTTTTTTTACGTTATTTATTTTTGTTCTTTTTCAGCGGATAACCCTTAGGTTGGTAAACGATTTAACTGTGGAGTTAAGTAAATTGTTTGACCTGAGCTTTTTGTATATGTTTTTGGAAACCAGCTTTATGGTTGGTGCTGCAATTGTAATTAAGCTTGTAAAAACATCGGTAGAACAAAAGCGGGAAAATCTGGAAATTGAAAAGCAAAACCTGAAAACTGAATTAAAACTTTTAAAAGCCCAAATTCATCCGCACTTTCTTTTCAATACCATGAATAACCTTTATGCGTTGTCATTAGATCAATCGGTTAAAACTTCGGAGGGAATTGCAAAAATCTCAGAATTACTGAGTATCATTTTGTATGAATGCAACGATCAGTTTATCAAGTTGGACAAAGAAGTTCGTTTATTGCGAAACTACATTGATCTTGAAAAATTGAGATATGATAAAAGGCTGAATATATCATTTGAAGTTGAAGGGGAACTTGTTGGGAAGGAAGTAGCACCCATGTTGTTCATTACTTTTCTGGAGAATTGTTTCAAACATGGGAGTTCTTCCGATGCCAGTTCGCCGTGGATAAAAATTAAGCTGAAAGCTAAGAAAAACAAAGTTATCTTTCGGGCAGAGAACAGTATTTCAACGACTGCAAAAAATAGTAATGAAAATATGCAGGGTATAGGGTTACAGAATGTAAAACGTAGGCTGGACCTTCTATATAAAGATTCTCACAAATTGAAGATTAAGCGATTAGAAGATCGTTTCCTGGTAGAGTTAAAGTTGAACGTTACATAGTTAATGGGGAAAATTCTTTTTGATAACAATCTTTTTTACAGGGGATTAAGGCATGTTTTGTTGTTTGTCCTATTAGTAAGCCTGTTTACTTTAATCGTTTTTTTAAGAACGGGAAAAGAAGATTTTGTTAACGCTTTTTTTATTACCCTTACCAATGCTTTTTTCTTTTTTGCCTATGGCTATATAACAATCTTTCTTTTGGTACCCCTGATTTTGTTTAAGCGTTATTTTCTTTCTTTTGTATTGGCTTTTATCGCTGTAGGTTTCCTGCTTTCTTATCTAAAGTTTTTAATTTCTGATTACGTTTTTGCATCAAGCATTAATCCAGGTACGGTTGAAGAAACTGCCCGGTTTAGTTGGAGAACTATGCTAATAAATACGAAAGACATGTCTTTTATTGTTGCTGTTTTTGCAGTAGCAAAATTTACAAAAGATTGGCTTTATGCAGAACATCAGCGTACTCTGGTTGAGTCCCGTAATGCAGAGGCCCGTCAAAAGTTGCTACAATCACAGTTTGACCCTCATTTTTTATTCAATACCCTTAATAACTTATATGCTCTTTCTTTAAAAAATAATGCTAAAACGATTGAGATTATACAAAGACTAAAGAAAGTATTGAAATATTTGTTGGTTGATTATCAGGGTGATGAGGTTGTTTTGAGGGATGAGGTTGAGTTAATAAAAGATTACATCTACATTGAGCAGATACGTTACGGGAAACGATTAAAGACAGACTTTGCAATTGAAGCAGAAAATTGCAATTCAAGAATTGCTCCGATGTTATTTTTTCCACTTATAGAAAATTGTTTTAAACATGGGAGCGCCATTGATGCAGGATCACCCTGGATAGAGCTCAAATTGAGCTGTGATAATCAATTGCTGAGCTTTGTGGTTCGGAACAGTAAGCCATCACAACCTTCCAGCTCGTTAGTGCAAACAACAGGGGCAGGTTTAAACAATTTAAAAAAGAGACTTGAGCTTTTGTATCAAGGAAGGTATGAGTTTGAATATAAAGACCTGAATACTGAATTTTTAGTGAATTTGAAGATAAAACTTTAATGTACCCGGTATTTGAAAATATCAGACTATCAAGGAGCTCACAGCATATTTTATTTTGGGTGGTGTGGGTAGTTTCTTTCACTTACATTAAAAGCATTGGGTATGGTCTATCTTTTTATATCGATTGGTTGCTCTATTATATTTTAACTCTTCCAATTTTTATAGCGCATACTTACATTATCGCATATTGGCTTGTCCCACGCTATTTCCTTACCAAAAAATATATTATTGCTTTCCTTATCTTTTCCGGTTTACTTTATGGATTTTCTGTTGTTGAGTTGATCTGTTCTAACGATTTTATTTTCAAATATTTAAGTACTGAGGTTCAACCTGAAGAAAATTACCTGGATTTCAAAAATGTAATCATAAGTGGTATTGGAAATCATTATATCATCATTCTGTTTCTTTCTATAAAGGTTTTGAAAAGTTGGTATGCTGCAGAAAATGAAAGGAATGAGTTACAGGTGCAGACCATTGAATCGGAAATGGAATTGATTAAAAATCAACTTCAGCCCAGGTTTCTTTTAAATGTAATGAATTATTTAGAAGAAATGGCTTTGGAAAAATCGGAGAAAACCCCTGAAATGATTATTCGTATTTCTAATTTGATGAACAGCATTATGCTTGAACGGGTCAGTGATAGAATTACCCTGAGCAAAGAACTGAACTTGATAGAGAGTTTTATAGATATTCAGAAAATGGTTCAGAACTTAGGTATGATTACTCAAGTAGCCCGGTCAGGGGATCTTGAGTCCAGAAAAATACCTGCTCTTTTCTTTTTTCCTTTAGTAGAAAAGATAATGAAACTGTTTACCTATTCAGAAGTTGGAAATGATTTTAGGATACTTGCTAAAAATGAACACAACTATTTACTATTTCTAACGTCTTTCTATTATTACAGTGGCGATCCATATTCGAAATTAGAAGATGAATTTGATAAGTTGAGAAAACGGCTGGAATATTATTATGGGGATCAATGCAGCTTTGATTATAACTACAGCAATAGTTGGGTTGAATTGACAATTGAAATTTTTAAACAATGATTACTATCCCAAATCTTAAATATCGAAAGATAAGGTACCTGATGCATGCTCTGTTTTGGACAAGTTTTGTGCTTCTGGGTTCTTTTATTTCGAGCTATGATGAGAATTTCCCTTATCGTTTTTTCTTACTTAATTTTATAATAAACATCCCGGTATACGTATTGTACACTTATTTCAATGTATATGTGTTGATATACCGATTTTTGTGGAGAAAGAAGAATTTTTTATTTATTGTTCTTTTTCCGGCAACCATTTTGTTTTTCTCATTTTTTAAACTGGCTGTAACAAAATTTGTTTTTTACCAATTCTTTATACCGAACTTCTTACATCCTGAAGTATGGTTGTCGTTAGAGCTTATTTTTATAAATGTGGTTTGGTTATTGGCACCATTGGTTGTGTTTGTCGCCATAAAATTTTACAAAGATTGGGTAAATAGTTTATCTGAAAAAAGTGAGATTGAAAAACGGAAACTGGAATCGGAATTACAATTATTAAAAGCCCAGTTGAATCCTCATTTTTTATTCAATACCTTGAATAACCTTTATGTTTTAGCCTTGCAAAAGAATGAGAAAACACCCGAAATTATAGCTAAAATAAGTGACCTGTTTCATTATATTTTGTATGAATGTAATGCAACAAAAGTACCACTTGACAAAGAGATTAAGCTGATTGAAAACTATATTGAATTAGAGCAAATTAGATATGAAGACAGGTTAAACCTGAAGCTGAAAAAAAATATTAAGGATGAAGGATATTTAATACCACCCATGTTGCTTTTCACTTTTGTTGAGAATTGTTTTAAGCATGGAAGTAGCGATGACCCCGGTGTGTCGTGGATTAGGCTTAAAATAGATCAGGAAAAAAATTGTTTAGACTTTGAAGCAGATAATAGCATACCTGAAAATGGGAAAAAGAAAAAGGGTAAACGTAATGGTGTTGGTTTGGCAAACATCAGTAAGCGATTAGAATTGATGTATCCTGGAAGTTATGAGTTGAATGTGAAAGAAGAGAAAACCAGGTTTCAGGTTCAGCTACATATTAATAACGGTTATGAATAGTAAGTTTTTATGCATATTGCTGATTGTTTTATTTTTTGCTGCATGTATTAACGAGCAGGAAAGTGCTGAGTACATCCTCAGAAACTACATTGAAAAAAAGCAGGATCAATTCAGGCATCAGGAGAAGAAAGAAGCGCTTTTGTTTTGGGAGGCAACTCTGTCTGGAAATAGATCTGATTATGCAAAACTGGCTGATTTAGCCGTAGACTTTCAAAAGGATGGAGAGGTTGAGGATCAATCATTTCAAATAGACAAATTTAAAAAGTTGGATCAGAAAGTTTTATCAGAAAAGAAGGATCTTGACTTTTTGGTAAAAATGAAAAAATCAGACATGATTACTGATTCAATCTTAGCAAGGCAATTAGACATTATTTATCTGAAGATTCTGAGCGGTGAATTTGATCAGGACAAATACAAGAAGCTGTTGAAACTTAAAATGGATATCTTGCATTATGTCCAAAATTATGAGCTAAAAATTGATGGTAAAGTCTATTCTGATTATGAAATAGATTCGATTAGAAAAAACTCTTCAAGTCCTGAATTTTTTAAGAAAGTATTTGAGGCCAAAAGGAAGCTGGTAAAGGATATGTATCCTTGTTGTATCGAACTAATTAAAATGAGGAATGACTTCGCGCGTGATTGTGGATTTGAAAATTATTATGATTTTTTGCTTGCTGCATATGAAATAAACAGGCAAGATGTTGAAAATATTATACTTGAACTTGATACAACTACTATTGAAGCGTTTCAAAAAGCGAAAAGAATTATCGATAAGTTTGTCTCAAAACGTTTCAATATTGAAAAAGAACAAATAAAACCATGGCATTATACAAACGAAAGGTTCATTTACTTTCCTGTCAAGTTCTCTAAAATTCTTGATGACCTTTTTGTTGGTAAAGATGTTGTAAAGATTTCTGCAAGCTTCTACAAAGAGTGTGGTTTAGATGTTCAGGATATACTTAATGAAAGTATCATAAATTCTGATGAACTGGACTCTAAAATCAACTTTTTTATTAATGTTGATCCCTATAAAGATATGCGAATACTTGCTAATGTAAACAATAACCTGCAAGGGTTAAAAGTAATGATGTTTCTATGTTCGCAGGCAGCAACTTTTAAACATGTTTCTTGTGATCTTCCATACTTGCTGGTCTATCCAAATCCTATTATTTCTGAAGGTGTAGGGGATTTTTTTACAAATGATATAGTACACTACGGCTGGTTAAAAGAATTTGTTGGTGTTGCCCCAAAGGATACAGCATTAATGAAAATTGTATGTAAGCATGCATATCAGATTGAGAAAATTACCAAAAGCAGGAAAATGCTAACGATGGCCGTTTTCGAAAAAACTTTGTATGAAAATCCAGATCAAAACCTGGGGAAATTGTGGTGGGAACTTAACTCAAAATACCTGGGCTATAATAAGCCTGATAGCATATTAGCCTGTGATTGGGCAATGAATGATTATTTCCTGTTAATGGCCGGTGCAACACAAACAGAACTTTTTGCCGAGTTATTTGCAGCTCAGTTGAGCAATAAAATAAAAACTTCATACGAAGGATTAATAAGTGATTCACTTAAAGTGTCTAAAAGTGAGTTTGTTGGAGACTTTATGAAAAAAAATATTTTCCAATATGGTAATGTTTTACCATGGAACGAACTAATAGAACAGGCAACAGACGAGAAACTTACAGCTAAATATTATTTTGAAAGCATAGTGAACTTAAAATAAAGCCCGAAGATGAAAACAAAGTGTATTATCGTGGATGATGAACCCTTGGCCAGGGACTTGATTCGCGGACATGTTGAAAAACTGGAAAATTTCGAAATTATTGCTGACTGCAGCAATGCAATGAGAGCCTTAAATGTTTTACGTGAAAAGAATGTTGATCTGATGTTTATGGATATTCAGATGCCTCAAATTACTGGTATTGAATTTCTGAAGACCTTGAAAAATCCACCGAAAGTAATTGTTACAACAGCTTACAGGGAATATGCCCTCGAGGGGTTTGAACTTGATGTTGTTGATTATCTGCTGAAACCAATAACTTTTGAACGATTTTTGAAGTCTGTAAACAAGTACTACCAGTTAAAACAGGATGATGTACAGGTTGTTAATGCCGGTGCTGGTGATCCGACCAAAGATGATGCCTTTATTTATGTAAAAGAAAACAAGAAAGTTGTAAAAGTGCATCTTGGTGAAATTCTTTTTATTGAAGGATTGAGTGAATATGTTCAGATTCACACAGAAAAGCGTAAAATTATTACTAAAACCAGTATGATCCACATGGAGGCTAAGCTTCCAAATGATCATTTCCTTCGTATTCATAAGTCTTACATTGTTTCAGTTCCTAAAATTGAAGCATTTACTGCTAACACGGTCGAAGTGCCCGAAAAAGAACTTCCAATTGGAAGGAGTTACAAAAATGCAGTATTAAAAGCATTGAATTTTACTGGAAATGTTAGTGGAGTCTAGTGTCAAGTCAAGTATGAAATATTGGTTAAGTCGAAGATCTTTATGCTTCCGGCAATGCATAAAAATTCGCGCATAGTCCGGCAGCTGCCGGATAAAGGATTTTTTAAAGCAGCCGGGAGCATAAAGATCAAGACTTGGGATGATAAGGCATGCTTGGCTTGACACTAAAATCTGATTAAATTTGCCATTGTTTAGATGATAGTATTTACAATGGCAAATTTTTTTCGTGGAAATATCCTTTTAAAAAACAGCGGATTTGTTGATTCCAACCTTTTACCTGCAAGGCAGAACCAGGCTCTATATGAGGTAATACGAATTATAGATGATGTCCCGTTTTTTTGGAGAGCTCATTTTAATCGTTTGCAAAATTCAGCAAAACTGGCAGGGCTAGTTCTTCAACTTTCCGAAAAACAGTTTATTTTTAATTTAAAGAAGTTAATTACTCATTGTAAACATGGGGTGGGGAATATCCGTGTTTTAATTGTATTGAATGAAAAAGAGCAGGACAGCTACTTTTATTTTGTACCACATAGTTATCCGTCAGAGAATGATTACAAGTATGGGGTAGAGCTGGGCTTATTGCACGCAGAAAGAATACAGCCACAGGCAAAAATCATTCAGGAAAGATTAAGAACTAAAGCTAACCAGCTGATTTTAGAAGAAGGCTTTCATGAAGTACTTCTTGTAAATCAGGATGACCTGATTACGGAGGGTAGTCGGTCCAACATTTTTTTTGTAAAAAAGAATGTCTTTATAACGCCGCCAGCTGCCCAGGTTTTAAAAGGGGTTACCCGGACCGGTGTTATTCAGTGTCTTCAAAAGTTAAATTATAAAATTGAAGAGAGGGAGGTCGCAGTAAAGGATTTAACGTCGTTTGATTCCGCGTTCCTGACAGGAACATCACCGAAGGTTCTTCCGGTTAGTCAGGTTGAAAATATTCAATTCAATGTAAACAACGATTTGGTAAGAAGATTGATGTTGGAGCTGGATGAGATGATCAATGTAAATATTGAACAAAATCGTCAATTATTTCGTCTTTAAACATATGTGAAGAATATGTTTTTTTATACAAAATTATCCTGTTTTCATCTTTCGAAAGAGTGATAATATCTATATTTGTTTGCCTTTCAAAAAAAGGTATATATTCAAAATTGAAGAACTGAAATGCATTAAGTTATGTCTGAATTTAAGTATCAAAAACCTTTTCCTGTTCAAAAGGATACTACACCTTACAAATTATTAACGACTGATTATGTGTCAATGGTAGAAGTTGATGGTCGCAAGATATTAAAAGTTGACCCGAAAGGGTTGGAGTTTTTAGCCAAAGAAGCAATTGGTGATGTGTCGTTCTATTTGCGCGCTGGACATCTTGAAAAGCTTAAAAGCATTCTTCAGGATTCTGAAGCTTCAGACAATGACCGTTTTGTAGCTCATACCATGTTGATGAACCAGGTTGTTTCAGCAGAAGGTGAATTGCCTACCTGCCAGGACACAGGTACTGCTATTGTTATCGGTAAGAAAGGTGAAAATGTTTACACGGGTGCCGTTGATGCCGAGCATCTTTCAAAAGGAATTTTTGATACCTACCAGGATCGTAACTTGCGTTACTCACAGGTTGTTCCACAAACCATGTTTAAAGAAAAGAATACAGGTACAAACCTGCCAGCACAAATTGATATTTACGCTGAGCAAGGAAATAAGTATGAATTTCTTTTTATTACAAAAGGTGGTGGTTCTGGTAACAAAACATTCTTGTACCAACAAACAAAATCTTTGTTAACCGAAGAAAACCTAACGGAATTTGTTAAAGAAAAAATTAAAGATCTGGGAACATCTGCATGTCCTCCGTATCACCTGGCATTGGTTGTTGGTGGTACATCGGCAGAAGCTACTTTGGCTACAGTTAAAAAAGCATCTGCAGGATATCTGGATCATCTGCCAACTGAAGGAAACGAAGGCGGACAAGCTTTCCGTGATTTGGAATGGGAAGCAAAAATTGAAAAAATTTGCCAGGAAAGTGAAGTTGGGGCACAGTTTGGAGGTAAGTATTTTGTACACGATGTACGTGTTATCCGTCTTCCTCGTCATGCAGCATCTTGTCCCGTTGGTTTAGGTGTTAGCTGTAGTGCTGACCGTAATATCAAAGCTAAAATTACGGAAGAAGGAATCTTCCTTGAAGAATTAGAAAAGAACCCGGCAGATTATTTGCCGGAACAGGCTCCTGAGTTGCAGGCTGCTATTGATATTGATTTGGACAAACCAATGGAAGAAGTATTGGCTGAGTTGTCAAAATATCCGATTAAAACCCGCTTGAACCTCAAAGGTACCTTGATTGTAGCTCGTGATATGGCCCATGCCAGGTTAAAAGAAATGTTGGATGAAGGACAGGAAATGCCAGAATACTTTAAGAACCATCCGGTGTACTATGCCGGACCTGCGAAGACACCAAAAGGAATGGCTTCAGGTAGCTTTGGACCAACAACTGCCGGTCGTATGGATCCATATGTTGACTTATTTCAAAGTAAAGGTGGCTCAATGATTATGCTTGCCAAAGGTAACCGTTCACAACAAGTTACCGATGCTTGTAAAAAGTATGGTGGTTTCTACCTTGGTTCAATTGGCGGGCCTGCAGCTATTTTAGCAAAAAGCAGCATTAAATCGGTTGAAGTAGTCGATATGGAAGAATTAGGCATGGAAGCTGTTCGTAAAATTGAAGTTGAAAATTTTCCAGCCTTCATTATTGTTGATGATAAAGGCAACGACTTCTTTGCTTAAAAGAATATTTAATCATTATACGAAGGTGTTTCAGTTTTTGGAACACCTTTTTTGTGTGCAGGGTGTCATCTTTTCAAAAGATGACACCCATTGCTTACAAAAACACAGAAAGTCAAAATGAGAAATAAAAAAAGCGGGAAGTCAGAAGTCAGAAGCTGGAAGTACAGCAAAGAACTTTGTGATTGGATATTTCCTTATTCGATATTTTATATTTATCTGTAACACCCTCTGTTATGGATTATGGTAAGTAAATACTGATTAACGTAATAATTTAAATAAGCAATTGATTTAGTTTAGCTTATATAGAACAATTGTCTATAAAAAAGAAGGGTGACCAATGGACACCCTTCTAAAAGTGAAATAAAGTTTTCTAAGCCAAGGTAGCCACCATTACAGCTTTGATGGTATGCATCCGATTCTCGGCCTCATCAAAGACAATAGAGGCAGGGCTCTCAAAAACTTCCTCCTTCACTTCCATAGATTCAATTTCAAATTTACTATAAATTTCTTTACCTATTGTTGTTTCTGTATTGTGGAATGCAGGAAGGCAGTGCATAAATTTGACATTCTTATTTCCAGTCAGTTTAATGACTTCATTGTTAACCTGGTAGGGAAGTAGCAACTTAATTCGTTCTTCCCAAACTTCATCAGGTTCGCCCATTGATACCCATACATCGGTATATAAGAAATCACAATCTTTTACAGCTTCAGCTACATTCTCGGTGATCGTTATTTTAGCGCCTGTTTCATTGGCAATCTCTTCACAGGTTTTAACAAGCTCTTCTGAAGGCTGGCATGATTTAGGGGCAGCAGCTCTAAAATCCATACCTAATTTCGCAGCTCCAACCATTAAGGAATTCCCCATGTTATTGCGTGCATCGCCTAAATAGCAGAATTTAACTTCTGAAAGTGGCTTGTTTGAATGCTCTTTCATGGTAAGGAAATCTGCTAATATTTGTGTTGGGTGATATTCATTGGTTAACCCATTCCATACAGGAACCCCGGCATATTTTGCGAGCTCTTCAACAACTGCCTGTCCAAAACCACGGTATTCAATCCCGTCATACATGCGCCCAAGTACACGGGCAGTATCTTTCATGGATTCTTTATGCCCTATTTGTGATCCACTGGGACCAAGGTAGGTAACATGTGCCCCCTGATCAAAAGCTGCAACTTCAAATGCACAACGTGTACGTGTTGATGACTTTTCAAAAATGAGAGCTATATTTTTCCCTTTTAAAAGTTGCTGTTCGGTACCGGCATATTTTGCTTTTTTAAGGTCGTCAGCCAGGTCAATTAAAAAGTTGATTTCTTTTGGGGTAAAGTCAAGTAATTTAAGAAAATGTCTGTTTTTCAAATTGAATGCCATGTTCGTATATTTTAGTTTTCGTAATTCATTGTAATTTTTGATCCGTAAGAACGATCTTCTAGTTTTTTAGCTTCAGTAATAATACTTTTTTCACCACCTTTTTCAATAAATTTAAGGCAAGCCCTGATTTTAGGGGCCATATTCCCTTCGCCAAAAGTACTCTCGTTTAAGTACTTTATTGTATCTGCATAGTTGAGGAATTCAAGTTTTTCCTGGGTTTCCTTGCCATAATCTTTATAAATAAAAGGAACATCTGTTAAAATGTAAAATTCATCAGCATTAATTTCTGAGGCAAGTAATGATGATGACATATCTTTGTCGATAACAGCATCGACAGTTCTTACATCGTTATTTTCATCGAAATAAACGGGTATTCCACCGCCGCCTGCAGCAATAATTATATTGCCAGCTTTAACAAGATCTTGTATAATTTTTTTATTGAAAATATCGATTGGTTCAGGGGAAGGTACCACTCTTCTCCATCCGTTATCTGTCTTAGGTGTGTTTTTAAATATCCACCCTTTTTCTTTGTTAAGCTTATCAGCTTCTTCTTGGGTGTAAGTTTTGCCTATACGTTTTGATGGATTTTCAAACGCTTTATCTTTCGGATTAACAGTTACCATGCTAATCATGGAAATAACATTTTTCTTTATGCCATGTTTATTCAGAACATTTCTCAGCATACGTTCAATCATAAAGCCAATTCCACCTTGAGAATCAGCAACACATACGTTTACCGGCATTTGTGCAATGTTGTACATTTGTTCACCGGCATCATTGCGCATCAGAATATTGCCTACCTGAGGACCATTTCCATGGGTAATAACCAAATCGTACCCTTCTTTAATAAGATACACAAGACTTTCAAGTGTATCCGTGGTATT
Source organism: Prolixibacteraceae bacterium (assembly GCA_028282195.1). Taxonomy (GTDB): domain Bacteria; phylum Bacteroidota; class Bacteroidia; order Bacteroidales; family Prolixibacteraceae; genus Sunxiuqinia. The sequence continues at coordinate 278 of JANQII010000015.1, read as the reverse complement.
GCTCTCTTGTTGTACAATTGTACCAATTTCATCACCTCTTAAAAGAGCATTTCCACCTAATGCAATAACAGCTAACTTTTTCATTTCATTTATAATTAAATCAACATGAATAGTTTTACCGTTTATCTAACAGGTAAAGGACAAACTTAAAAAAACAATGCAGAAAATATCATGATTGTTCTTAGTAACTGTTAGGAAATTGTTTTTTAGAATTATTATAGCGTATTTTTTGGTTAGGCAAGGCGAATTTGACGCGAATAGCACCGCTATTTAAGGAA
>JANQII010000014.1 GCA_028282195.1 Prolixibacteraceae bacterium | reverse complement strand
GGCATTAGGGTTTGCTGATTGCGATCTGCACATATAAATTTTGCCATGCCTCAAAGATAATAATTTCGTGTTTTTATAAAGTCCGACAGGCTCCTAGTCTGGTTTTATCATGATAGTTTGGTTTCGTTTAATGTAGTTTATCTCAATCATTAAGACAATTTTTTTTTAATAGGTGTTTATAAGAAAAATGATTACAATTCTTGAGATCGAAATAAAGATTAATGATAAAAAATGATCCGCCGGTTATTTCTAATATAACTTTACTTAAGCCATTCTGTTCATGGATTAATTCTGAAAAATCGATAAAGTTATGGTTGGGAAACAAATGAATGCTAGGTAGTAAGTATATGTTAATATAATTCTCAATGAGGAAGCTAAAAAAGAATTATAATACCTAATGCCTGGAGTTCGTATTTCAGATTTAGAGTTGGGTGTGGGATTGTGAGACAATAAATTGTTTGTATTTTTGACACAATTTATTTTGAAGGTTTCAATTTCCTAATAACAATTCAATTAGAAACAGATATATTATATATGATTCAAGTTATTAACAGGGCATTAGATATTTTGGAATTAATTTCAAAAGATCGTTCCAAGTCATTTCCTCTAACCGAAATTTCTAGGCAACTTAACCTGAATAAGGCTACTTGTGCTAATATCATAAAAACGTTGGTCTCTAGAGAATACATAGAACAGGAAGGGAGAATGAAGGGTTATCGGTTAGGATCCATGGCCTATCTTTTGACAGGTAAATACCTTTACAAAAAAGAATTGTTGGTTGCTGCAGAGGAGCCAATGAATACACTTTCAAGAGAATTGAATGAAGGCTGTATATTATCAATATTAAATGAAAATATGAGGTTGATACTTCATGAAGTTAAAAGCACACATGAGTTGCAGGTTGTTAATAAAAAGGAAAAGGAAATTTACAGAACATCAACCGGAAGGATGATACTTGCCTGCATGGACAAAAAAGAACAAACAAAATTAATACAAAAATGCGGCTTGCCATCTAATGATATTTGGTCCGGTATTGAAGATGAAGATGACTTGGCAATTGAATTGAACAAAATCAAAAAAAAACAACTTGCAGAACAAGTTTCAGAGGCACATATTGTCGGAATAGCTATTCCTTTATATAGAAATAAAGAAGTAATTGCAAGCTTAGGAGTCTATTTACCCCAAACTAGATATACATCATCTATGAAAAAGAAAATATTAAGTAATTTGAGAAAAGCCGGCAGTGTTATTAATGAGAAACTGTTGAGTCAACAATATTAAAAGTCAATTTGGATTTAACCCTGCTCCGATACCCTTTCTGCAATTTCTATTGTTTTGGTCATATCTTTATTATTTAGTTACTATTTGGAATTCTACTTCATACTCCCGGGTTTCAAAGGGCCCCAGAAAAATCAAGTTTTCTTCTTTTTGGGCCTGTGATTGGCCTACCGGATAGTTCGTGCCAGGTTCCAGGGCAGTTACATATTCATTTATCCCCCAATGTTGCCAGTTGGTGAGGCATGGCAATTGATTTTTATCAAACGATACTTTCAATAGAAATGGCAGTTTCGGATTATCAATTTCATAGGTACACTTTCCGTTATCATCCGCATCCACATCAATAAAAGCAACCGACTCTCCTGACCCATCATGTTTTTCTGTTGGTGGTTTGCAGGTTTTAAAGTCATTGCCTTCCTGAAAGATAAAATCGTCGGGGTCACGGGCGATCCACTTTCCGTTCCAATTCAATTTAGTGCCTTTATCAATTAGCGGCCAACCAAAATTGATGTGATATAGTAGCATATGTGGTGAAGGTTGATTGCCAACGTTCCTAACGGTATCATGGATGCGGAACTTTGGCTCTCCAAGCTTCATGGAAATTTTTCGTTTAAGCTCAAAATGGTGACCAAAAACTACAGACTGTTTCATCTTGCCGGTAATGCTGAATTCATCGTCCCCAATAAATACGTCGGGCTGCTTGACAGATTCTATTTCGGCCATGCAATGACTGATCCTGTCATGAAGCCCAAATTCCCCAAATTGATTTGTTTCCGGGCCCCCGACATGGGATAAACCACAAGTATTCAGCAACCCCCCACCAAATGAATGTAGCCAGTTTAAGCCCCTGAATGTGGTCGGGTCAGCAGGTGTTACCCCGTTGTGGCTCAACCAGGCCAGTGAATGCCCGTTGAAAAAGGCATCAGCAATGTCCATCCCTCTGTCAAGAACAATTTTAAAGCGAAGGCCCGAACCTGTATTTACCCAGGCAATCCTGATGCCCCGCCCATTGCCGTTATCCAATACAGAAGTTTCGATACCTCCCAATTGGTGGTGGTTTGATATTTTTTTTATCCGAATTGATTTATTTTTTGCTTCCATAATGCAGAATGTTAGTATGCATTTACTAAGGATTTTTCTTGATATTTAGATGTGTTTCAGACTGATCCTGCTATACCAGATGGTACTTTTAGTGTGAAACATATTACAGTCAACATACCAGCCAGGGCGGTTATGTCAGGTAATGCTTAACTAATCTTCGAAAAGAAAATGGCCGAATACCATCAGGATGTCAAATCTTTTTCTTTTTAATGATCAACATTTTTTAACTGCTGTTTGTCCTTCAACAATTGCTCCTTAAGGTTAGAATAATCAATTTCCTGGAGACCCTTTTTCCCCTCTATCGCAATGACCGATGCAGTGGCTGCCGATTGCCCTAAAACCATAAATACAGGCTCCATCCTAATAGAACCAAATGCAATATGGGAGGCGCTTAAACAAACCGGAACAGCTAAATTCTTACATTCTCCCTTTTTAGGAATAATAGACCTGTAACTTATCGGGTATGGTGGGTGCCCATGAACTTCAATATTTCCCTCGTTCCTAACATAACCACCCTTGGTTACATACCTTTGCATATGATGTGAATCCATTCCGTATGCAGCCAAACCTACTGCATCATCAACTGTTTCAATACTTTCACAATTTTTTTGGGTCATGACATAACTACTAACCATTCTTCTGGCTTCTCGAATATAGAGTTGGTTCTGCCACCCGTCTTCACGCTCGAATTCGTCTTTACAAGTCCCCCATACGGATACTCTTTTCCTTATTTCTTCAGGGATCCGTTCATGATAAGCAAGTGTCCACATAAGGCCTTGTTGGTAATCACGATGTAAACGCACAATTTCTTCCCTTTCGGCATAACCGGCTTCCGGATAGTAATGGTTTTGACCAATAAAATCGGTAGAAAAAGCCTCTCTATTATTGGTATCTGTTTTCCGGTTGGGCATTTGACTATTGATCCATGGAATACCTCCAAAACCTGCATCATAATACCTTAGTAACAGCTCATAGTGTTTTTCATTATAATTGTCCGGCTTCTTAAATGGAATCCGGTTTTCCGGATGATCCGTAAGGCACATCCTAAAACAATACGCTTGTATCTTTTTATCACCGTCCCCCTCTTTACCTGGTCCTGCAGCATTAATATGTGGCAGCAAACCACTTTCAGGATTGCCCTTAATCACGTAAGGATCAATCCTTTTTTGAAAGTTATGATTATTACTTCTGGTTTTGACAATTTCCCCATTCAATGATATCGTCTCTGAATTGGTCTGGACTCCATTAAGTGTTTCATTGTACTTCGAGTTTGACTCACGGCCGATAGTGTAACTAATGCCTGCAGAGGCCATTAAATCCCCTTCATAGGTTGCATCTATAAACATTTTACCAGAAAATTCTTTTCCACTTTCCATTTTAATAGATTTAATCAAATTGTACTTTTTGGCAACACCTGAAGCCCTGTTCAATCTCTCATTGTAGATTATATCTATTTTCTCATCCTTAATCATGGCATGAAAGACACTTAATGCTGCAGAAGGTTCAAATGTCCACATCGCATCTTCGTTTTTTTCAGTCCGGGTTTGTCCTCCATCTTTATAATCTTCCTTTTTCTGCCATTTCCAATTCTCTGGGTTATTGTAATAAATTCTGATGTTTTGGTAAAATTCCCGTGCAATTCCTCCAATAGCTTGCTTATTTCCAATATCTGTTTGTCCTAATCCTCCGGTAGTCAGGCCGCCTAACCTGTTAGTTGGTTCAATTACAACCACTGATTTTCCCATTCTACTTACCTGTATTGCAGCCGATATTCCCGCAGAGGTTCCTCCATAAATTACCACATCATATTTTTTTGCATTAGTTTGGTTGCAGGATGTTAATATTATTAATGCCAATAGACCTAAATAAATTCTTTTCATTTTTTATATTATTATGTTATATCATAAACAAGACTTTAGTGCATTTCTGTTATGCATTCACCAATACCTCCTCTGTAATAATTGAATTGAACATTGGGGTGGGCTGCTAGCAAGGACATTGGGACTGTTGTATCTATTATTTTTTTCCCGATCATTAAAGCAGTAAGCCGTTGACCGAAAGGATTATCGTGGATACCCGCAAGCCATATAGATACTTTCTCAGCTTTCCAGGTCTGAACTGGTCCAACAGTAATGGCTTGTGTTGGTATACCTGTTACTATGCCTCCAGCGCTGGTGCGAGCATTTTGCATACAAGTTGCCGGGTGAAGGTCTACAATCCGCGTTGATAGTTCCATGAATTCTTCCGGGGAGGGAGGAGTATCTTTATATTTTCCTTCCCTTTTGAATGGATCATTGAATGCCCAGTGTTTTACATCACCCTGACCTCCTTGCATAACTGCACAGCGGATGCCATTATTCCAGCTATCTATGTAAGGCTTAGTATCTGCCTTGGGAAAATGGAGGTTGGCATCAGGTATTCTTAATTTTTTATCGATTTTGTTGAAGCATAGTTCCCGATCGGCTTTTTCAAACGATAATGGATGACTTACATCCATTTCCTTACCGTCAATAACCCATTCGTCCATCCCCCAGAAATGGGCATTAGACAAGTCGAGTTGTAGTTCGTTCACCAGCCTTGCTACCAGCGGCAGTTGTTCTGTAGGTCCAATAGGACCACAAACTCCTACCGGATTGTTATCATTAGCTTGTTTCCATGCCGTAATATATTCCAGTGCTTCAGCGAGGTAGAAATCCTCCAGTGTGTCATATAAAACAACTTTAAAACCTTCCCGCGAAAGTTCTAACAAATCTTTTTCTGTTAGCTTTGCAGCATCATTCAATATCTCATCATCCAGAGTGGTGAAATCCCACCATTCGGAAGCCAGCATACTTAATTTTCGTGCCATGTCAATTTATATTTGGTTTATTCTTAATTATTTTATTGCTGTACCCAGTTTTCAATTTTACCGATCGGTGTCATTAATATCCCTCGGATAGACTAAGTATAAATTCCCATAAATGAGTCCCCAGCACCTACACCGTCAACAATATGTGTTACCTGGTACTGAGGTGATTCAAACAGTTTTTTACCATCCCAAAGCACACCTGCCTAGTTGTTGTGGTTGGCGTTAATGGAACTACGAAGCGTTGTTATTACTTTTTTCACTTGTGGATATTCCTTCATGACCTGCTTGGATACTGATTCATAGGCTGCGCTCTCCACACGGCCAGCTGTTACATCCACGCCTTCGGGATGAATCCCCAGGGCCATAGCTGCATCTTCTTCATTGCCCAGTACTATATCAGTCCCTGCTATTAATGCTGGCATCACATCATCGCATTTCTTGCCATATTTCCAGAGGTTCTTCCGATAATTCAAATCGCAAGAAACAGTTACTCCCATTTCATTTGCTTTTTGAATGGCTTCCAGGCAAGCATCCGCAGCCCCCTGAGAAATAGCAGGTGTTATTCCTGTCCAGTGAAACCAGCTTGCACCATCAAACACTTTTTCCCAATCTATCATCCCCGGTTTAATCTTAGAAATAGCAGAATGTGCACGGTCGTATACAACCTTACTGCCACGACTAACAGCACCTGTTTCCAAAAAGTAGATTCCCAGGCGTTCGCCACCATAAATAATTTTGTCTGTACCAACACCATATTTTTGCAGATCCATTTTACAGGCACGACCTATGTCGTTATCCGGGATACGGCTCACATAATCCACTGGAATCCCATAATTGGCCAATGAAGCAGCAACATTTGCTTCACCACCACCAAAGGTTGCAATAAATTCTTTCGATTGTGGAATCCTTAAATAGGCAGGTGTTGCCAAACGCAACATAATTTCACCCAATGTAATTACCTTATTTTTCATTTTAAAACTATTGTTTCATATGCAAAGTTTCCCCAGAAAAAAGATCTGAGGAAACTAACCAATTAACCTAAATAAAAACCCACTACTACATATGGGTAGTGATTTAAAAATAACCTCCTTTTTCAATTATTTCTTCTATGGATTGTCCTTCTTTTACCCATTTATATATTTCTTTTTCGTTTTCTTTTATTTCTTCTGCACGAACGAGGACATCATAAGCGATATCACGAGGGACAACAAGGACGCCATCAATATCGCCAAGCACTACATCTCCTGGTCGGATTATTGTATCACCAATCTTAATGGCGATTTGATAGTGAGTTATTTGACAACGTGCCAAACTTCCATTTGAGGTCCTGTATTCATAAAAAACCGGGAACTCAGCGTCTAATATTTGATGTGTATCACGGATACCCCCGTCAATGCAAGCAGCTTTTGCTTTTTTACCTTTTGCTGTTGCTGTCATCACCCCTCCCCATAATGTCGCTTTTTCATCACGGCTCGTATCCCATACTATAAAGGCATCTTCGTGCATCTCGTCAAGCATTTGCCCCCTAAATTCCATTTCACCTAAAACTTTTACATTTGGGGAGCTTTTTACTGTAAATGCAAAGCCAGCTATTGTGTGATATTCCCTGAGGGTAATGATTCGTCTTGGCAATGCCTGGTCCAACAAACAAAACTCACGTAAAACATCATTTACAGCGCCAGTGTAGAGTTGTTCAAACCTTTTTAAAAGTTCTTTGTCAGGGATCGGAAATGTTTTTTTTGAAATTGTTTCACGATCTTCAATTAGTTTTTCCAAGTTCATCATCCCAACTTCTTTCTTACAATCGTCGATGCTCATTATTTAATATTTTAATTATTTATATTCTAAAAATTTAAACCCATGCCTCCATCTGCATATATATTTTGTCCAGTTATGTATCTTCCGGCTTTTGAGCAGAGCAACAAAGCAGTTGCAGCACAATCAATAGGCTCACCTATAAAACCGACCGGAATTTTTGCTTCCACGTTCTTTTTATACTGTTCATCCTTTAGGACTTCATCGTTACGTGCAGTTAGGATAGCCCCTGGTGCAAGATTGTTGATGGTTACCCCGTGCGGTGCAAATTGCGGAGCAAGGCTGTTAACTATACTCATTTGTGCTACCTTCGAAGAAGCATAGGCAATCATCTGTTGATGAGGCCTGATTTGTTGTACACTGCCAATGGTTAGAATACGGCCCCAGCCTTTTTCCTGCATTATTGGATATAACTCCTGAATAAGGAAAAGTGAGGCTCGAAGGTTTGTGTTGATTTGAATTTCAAACTCTTCAGGTGTTACTTCGTCCCATGGCTTCCTTACCTGAATGGACGCGTTCAGTACCAGAATATCAATATCAATCTTATTTTCTGATAGATATTTTGCTATAGTTGTTGCTGAATCGACTGAAGAGAGATCGCATGGCAGTAAATGACATTCAACTCCCAATTCGGTAATTTCTTGGCAAGTTTCCTTGGCCAGCTTATTTCCTGAATGGTAATTTATAACCAAATTGGCACCATATTCAGCTAGCGCTAACGAAATCGCCTTTCCAATACCCTGGCTCCCTCCGGTCACCAGTGCTGTTTTTCCTTCTAAATTGAATAATTTTTTTATCATCATAATTATCTATAGTAAATTGATAGCCCTTTTATATTCGTTTTATACGAAAGAATCTGTCCGTGTTCAGCTCCGGTTACAACTAGTCCCAGGCTGCCTGTAGGATCAAAAGCGCAACTGGTTGGCCTGTTGTCAGGGCAGGAAATAACTTCTGATATTTGTCCTTCTTGATTATAGATGTTTATCTTACCTTCATTAAATATGGATACATATAGATTTTCATCCTTATCGAAGGCAATTCCATCAGGACCCCATGGCCCGTTTCCCGCTTTTGCAAAATGATGTTCATTACGAAGTTTCAGTTTGCTATTATCCCATTCTCCTTTCCAGAGTTGTTGCCGATAAGTTTCTGAAAAAATCAGAGTTTTAGAGTCACTTTTGAGTGCTAATCCATTCGTGAAATATTTGTGAGAAGATATAATTCTTGCCTTTTTTTCTCCTTTTGGCAATACGCAGATTGTTGAAAAAGGCTTTTCCCGACCGTCTGCATGGTCTGAAAACAATAAGTTTCCTTCACTGTCAAAAATTAGATCATTTGGACGCTTCAAACGATTCCCATCCGTAGTACTGTTGCAAATGGTTTGAAAAGTTTCTGTAGCGGGATCAAATATTCTTATTTCACCACGGCCACTATCGCAAAACCAAATATTCCCGTTTCTATCTAGCATTGCCCCGTTTGGAGTCCCGTCCACATCGAAACGGGTGAGTTTTTTCCTGTCCCAGCAAGATAAATTCCCTCCCTCAATCTCAACAAACCAAAGGTTCCCATCGAAGTCGAAAACCGGCCCTTCGGGAAATTTAAGCCCTGATATAATACAATTACAATTCATAATTATTACAAACTTCCAACAATTGGGAACCAATTAGGTCGGTATTCATCTTTATGGAAACGGGCATAGTAATCACCTTTTTCTTCATAATAACGTTCGTATTTTTCCATTTTTTCTTCATCCAATTCGACGCCAAGGCCTGGTCCTTCAGGAACTTTTATACACCCATCTTCATACTTCAGTTTCCCTCCTTTGATAATATCATCCTTTAGGTAATGGTAATGGGCATCTCCGGCAAAAGTCATTGTGGGGATGGTTGAAGCGGTATGGATCATTGCAGCCAGTTCAATGCCAAACTCGGCTCCACTGTGCATTGCCACTCCCATATTGAAAGTTCGGCATACTGCAATTAGGTCTTTAACTCCCTTCGGACCTTCCCAATAATGCAGGTCAGTAAGTACAATATCAACAGCTCCCATGCGGATGGCCGGACCTAAATCATCAAACTTGTTGGGGTACATGTTGGTAGCTACAGGAATTCTTAATTGCTTCCTTACAGCAGCATTACCTTCTAATCCCCACGAAGGATCTTCGAAATATTCGGGATTTAGATCTTCCATAATTTTTCCCATACGAACGGCAGTTGTAACGGACCAAACCCCGTTGGGATCAATCCTGAGCCCAAAATTGTCACTCAATCTTTTTCGGCATAACTCGAGTACCCTTACTTCTTCCCGGGGATCCATTACTCCAGCTTTTAATTTCATAGATTTTACACCCAATTCTTCATTAAGTTGAACACATAGGTCAGCCATATCCTCTGCACATTTATCGTGTCCTCCTTCTGGTCGGTCATAACGCCAAAACAGGTATGCAATAAAGGGAACTTTATCCCTTAGTTTTCCTCCCAGGAGATCGCTCATAGGACGATCCAGTACTTTACCCTGAATATCGAGACAGGCTATTTCGATGGCAGCATAAAGTCTTGCGTTTGAAAGATAATATATGCTACGAAGTACCTTTTGTTTTATAGTTTCCAAATGAAACGGATCGAGTCCCAGAATTCTTGGCTTCAGTTTTTCAAATGCAGCTCTTTGATCTCCACCTCCAACTTCACCAAGGCCAACAATTCCTTCGTCTGTAACAACTTCAATTATGGTCCTCAAAAAATAACCTGGATGTACACCTGTATTGTGTCTTAATTTTGCATTTAAAGGAATAGCTACTGTACGTGATTTTAAATCTATAATTTTCATCTTTATATTTTTTCCTATTTGTTTAATTCATGATTAATTAAGTTAGCGGTTTTTTTTAATTCTTCCAGCACCTTTTTCTGTGTTGAATCTGAAAATCTGATTTTTGGTACGTAAATGCCGATACTGGCAATTATATTTCCCTCCTTAAAAATAGGCGCTGCCATTCCAATGATCAGTGATGCAGAGGTTTGCATTGCTAACTGTTTCTTCCTTATTTTAACTAACTCTATCATCAAGTCTTCTTCGTCTTCAATTTCAGGCCATATTTCCTGGGAAGGCAACCCATATTTTTTTATGAACTTTTTTTGTTCTTTTTTGTCCAGGCAGGCAAGAATCATTCTTCCTGTTGATGTCCGATATACTTCTTTTTCTTTTTTATTAATAACCTGAAGTTCATTTGTGCTTTTAACTTCATGAAGTACCAACCTCATGTTGTCTTTTAGTACCGATAGAATGCAGCTCTCGTTTAATTCATCTAATAAATTGTCCATTGGGCCGCTTGCTGCCTTAAGTAATTCCCGTTTATGAGAATAGTTGCCCGTTAGAAGATATGACATGGAGCCCAAGCGGTACCCGGTCATTCTTCCTTCCCGCTCTAAATACCCCCTGTTGACTAGCGTTTTTATGATATTTGCACAAGTCCCATTGTTTAATTTTAGCTTATTCGATATTTCACTTAGGGTATACAAGCGCGAACGGTCTTGCGAAACCAGTTCCATGATGTCCAATGCCCTATTTATTACCTGGATCATAGTTTTATTGTTGGATTAAATCTTTCTTGTAAAAAAACTTTACTGCAATGAATATACAGGATGCTGCTAGAACATAGACGAGTGCTAAAGCCGATAAGCCCCATGATAACCCTGCAATTGGCTTGATTTCACCCAAGATATATGGAGCTGCCGAACCTGTAATAAATGCGAACATTAACATTAGTCCTGTTGCAGTGGAGCGTAACCGAGGTTCAATAACATCATACAGAGCTGCAAAAATATTGGAATCATAAATACCTCTGAAAATACCAAAGAGAGTAAGCCCGATATAAATAACAAATGCGGTGTTACCAATTCCAAGAAGAAAAATGAACGGAGCTCCTAATAACAATCCGAATCCTTGTACAATACCTCTTACCCCGACAATCTTTTCTGAATAACGATCAGCTATCCGTGCTCCAATCAAAACACCAAAAAATGCTGCAGTATAGTGGTAGAAGGTAGCATCAAATCCTGAACGGGACAGTGAAAAACCAAATTTTTCATGAAGGTATGTAGGCATCCATGTCATAAAGCCTACATTCACAAAAACCATCCCGGCAAATGCTCCTGTAAGTAAAAGTGCTGTTGGTTTTTTAAAAAATATTTTCAACGCTTCGCCGACAGAAATTTTATTATGGCTATCTGATATGGGGTGTGAGTCTTTTAATCTAAATGCTATAATTAAGGATAATAATATCCCGACTCCACCGAAAACGTAAAATGCAATCCGCCATCCAAATTCATCTGCAATCCAACCTGCAAGGTATCCACTTGCAATAATCCCTGCATATAGGGCTGTTTGATGAATAGACATCGCGGTCGCCCGTGTTCTGTTATGGTGTTCTCCAATCAATGCATTGGCTGATGGTGAATAAAAGGCTTCACCACCCCCAGTGGCAATACTTTGCAGGAATATAAGATGTATAAGCAGTGTTGACATTCCTGTAAACAGCGTAGAAGTGCTCCAAATCAAAAGGCTTAACATTATTACGTATTTTTTGTTTGTGGAATCCCCAACATAACCTGCGACCGGAACAAGGATACCATATACTAATATCATAATTGAAGCAACCAATCCCATTTCAGAATCCGTTAGGTTTAGGTCGGCGCGTATTGCAGGTAGTACTACGTTGAATATCTGGCGGTCTGCTTGGTTAAAAAAGAAAGCAAGCCAGAGCAAGATAATAAGTTCCCATTTATATGGTAAGATCTTCATATTTTTAATATAGCCCATGATTTGTTTGAGTTTTTTAATGTAATATAATGCAAAGATATGTTTTATATAATAAAATGCAATGTAGTTATCGCACAATCTAATTTTTTCATGAATCATAATCTGCATTCTGGGATATTTAAATGAATCGTATTATGCTGATTAGTAGAGATAAAAGATGTTTGTTGTAATTTTAAAATTTTATAATATAAAACAATGCTGTTAAACATTTTATAATGTGATTTTTATTTGTTTTATTTGGTTAGCTTTGTGTTGTGAAAATCTAAAACTATTACTTATGAAAAAACGATTTAAAGTTGTGTTCGTTAACCTTGCGTTTGTTTTATCAATATTGTTGGCAAATGCCCAGGAAGAGGTTTTAACCGGAAAGGTTACGCAAAATGATGATGATCCCATTCCAGGAGCAGCGGTTGTTGTTAAAGGAACTTCGGTTGGTACAGTTACCGATCTGAATGGTGAATTTTCACTTCATGTTCCTTCTGGTTCTAAAACTTTGGTTTTTAGTTTTGTTGGGATGAAAACCAAAGAAGTTGAAATTACTTCATCTAAAGTATACAATATTATTTTAGAAGGGGATGTGTACAATTTAGAAGAAGTAGTAGCAATTGGTTACGGCACGATGAAAAAGAGCGATTTAACTGGCTCTGTGGCTTCTATTAATAGTGAAGACATTAATTCATCCCCAACATCTACCGTTTTACAGGCTCTTGCAGGTAGAGCATCGGGAGTGCAGGTTTTGCAAAATAATGGCCAACCTGGGGGGGCAATTAGTGTGAGAATTAGAGGGACAAATTCGGTCCAAGGAAGTAATGAACCTCTTTATGTTGTTGATGGATTCCCATTAGCAGGCGAAAATCCTACCATTTTGAGTAATCTTGATATAGAGTCTATCGAAATTTTGAAAGATGCTTCAGCAACTGCTATTTATGGATCACGCGGTTCGAATGGTGTGGTTTTGATTACAACTAAAAGCGGGAAGGCTGGAAAACCAAGCGTCAGCATAGAAACCGGTTTTGGCATTCAATCGTTACGAAAGAAACTGGATTTGATGAATGCAAAGGAATATGCGCAGTTCTATAATGTTGTTGCAGAGAATGATGGCTGGGATCAACCGGCTTTTACTCAGCAAGAAGTCAATTCTTTTGGTGAAGGATTTGATTGGCAGGATTATGTATTTGGCAAAGCGCTTTTGCAAAATCACAATATTACAGTCTCCGGGGGCAACGATAAAACACAGTTTTTGATATCAGGATCACTATACGATGAAAATGGTATTATAGAAAATAGTGGTTATAAACGTTATACAGTTCGGACAAATATTGGACATGATATAAGTGAAAAAATTCGCGTCAGCACTAATATTACTTTAGCAAAAATTTACCAACAAAATCAAAGCAGCGGTGCATATGGTAGAGGTGGGTTTACGCTTATTGGCGGAACACTTAATGCCTTTCCGACTGTTACTCCAACCAACGAAGATGGTTCATGGAGGGATTTACGTTCAATATATCATTGGAATTCAGAGATTAATAACCCCGCATTATATATAAATGAAACAGATTCTGAGACCGTATCTAATAAAGTATTAGCCAATGCTGTATTTGAGTATAAACCCATTCCCGAGTTAACTCTCCGCATTATGGGAGGAATTGAAAATACTGATAACAGGGCTGACTATTATCGTACTAACAAATTCATTGGCCTTGGTTCCAGGGCAACCGTTGACGTATTTGCGCTTACCAGTTTGTTGAATGAAAATACGCTTACATATTCAAAATCATTTGGCAAACATAGCATTACTGGGTTAGTGGGATTTACTTATCAGGACTTTTTATTTACCTCTTTAGAGGGTTCCGGGACAAATTTTTTAAGCGATCTTCAGGAGTCACACGACCTGGGTGCAGCCCTTGTTCCTGGATTACCAGATTCAGGTTACTCTCTTCATACTATTCTTTCTGGATTGAGCCGTATTAATTATACTTACGATGATAAATACTTTGCTACGATGAGTATCAGAGCTGACGGATCTTCTAAATTCAGTGAAGGGAATAAGTGGGGGTATTTTCCGTCAGGATCATTAGCTTGGCGCATATCTAATGAAGATTTTTTAAGTGACTCCGAACTGCTTTCGGATTTAAAAATCCGTGCAGGATGGGGAGCTACAGGTAGCCAGGCTATTGGTACTTATGCTACATTGAATAGATTATTCCCAGGGAATGTTGTTTTAGGGGGGCAGTTATATACACATTTTGCCCCGGGTACAACTCTTCCGGGTGATTTGAAATGGGAAACAACTGAACAGGTAGATGTTGGTGTAGATGTTGGCTTTTTTGAAAACCGACTGCATTTCACTGCTGATTATTACTCCAAAACAACTCGAGATTTGCTTAATACTGTTCCATTACCACCATCAGGAGGATACACTAGAACGATTGACAATGTTGGGGTTATCACCAACAAAGGATTTGAACTTGCTTTGAATGCGGATATATTACAAGGACCGGTGAAATGGATTGTAGATGCAAATATTTCATTTAATAAAACCAGGATCAAAAAATTGTATAACGGAGAAGATATCCGAGGTACATTTATTAATATAACTTTAGTTGAAGATTATTTTAACATTCTTCGAGAGGGAGAACCTTTTGCTGCTTTTTATGGATATCTTGATGACGGATATGATGAGACCGGGCGACTTGGTAAATACAAGGATTTAACGCCAGATGGTGTAATTAATGCTCTTGACAGGACAATTATAGGGGATCCTGCCCCCGATTTTGTATACGGTTTAAATTCTGCCTTATCATACAAGAATTTTGATTTCACAGTATTTATTCAAGGATCACAGGGGAATGATATATATAATTTATCGGCAATGGGAAATACTTTAGATGTGGGCTATGGAGGAAATATGCGCAAAGAAGTTTTATATGACCGCTGGACTCCGGAAAACCCAAACGCAAAATATCCAACTCCCAGCCGTACTAATGGCGTTAGGGTTTCAGACCGCTTTATTGAAGACGGTTCTTATCTACGATTCAGGAATATTCAACTCGGATATAATATCCCCCTCGCCAAGTTAGGCATTGGCGGTATAAAGAATATGCAGGTTTATGTTGGTGGAAAAAATCTTATCACAATTACAAACTATTCAGGATGGGATCCGGAAGTAAATTCATACGGTGGTGCTACCTCTTTCAATCAGGGAATAGATTACTTTACCTATCCTTCTAATAAATCTGTAAATTTTGGAATTCGTGTAGATTTTTAAAAGTTTATTAACATTTAGATTATGAAAAAAATATTATTAATAGTTGGAATTATTTTCTTGTATTCATCTTGTGAAGATGTATTGGTAGAAAAGCCAAAAGGAACTGTAATTGAACAATTTTATAGAACTGGAGAAGATCTTGAAACGGCTGTCAATGCAATATTTTCGCCACTACAGTCCATTTTTAGACTCACATATCCAATGGTAACAGAAGTTTTAAGTGATTTTCAGCTTGGACGTGGAAGTTTTGCAGTTTTAAACGAATATGAAGGCTTTGATGGCACCCATGTTACCCGGTCCAGTCAAATGTGGAATTCATTTTTTCTTGCAATTAGAAATGCAAACCTGGTAATTGCTAATGCAGCTATTGCAACAGAGGCAAGTGAGGCGGAAATTAATCAATATACAGCAGAAGCCAAATTTATGAGAGCTTTTTCATACTCATTAATTATTCCTTTTTATGGAAAACTACCGTTACGAACAGAAGAAACAATAAGTGCGGTAGATATACCATTAAGTGGCA
>JANQII010000093.1 GCA_028282195.1 Prolixibacteraceae bacterium | reverse complement strand
GGACTCAATTGGGGTGGGTTAATTGATAACACCTTGCACAATCAGCCTATCAACCGAATCGGAAGAGGTCAAATCAAGGATTTCCCTGAATATTCAGCTCCAACCCTTGATTCACATAAAGAGCATGCAATTAAAAGTTTCTTATTTTAATACCCTAACGTATGAGCCTGGCTATATTATACAATATGGTACATTACAATTTGTTGTTTTAAAATCATTAATTTAAGTTTGCTTGCTTGAAACCGATCAAATCCCATACAGATCAGGAACTGGTTGAAGCACTAAAGTCAGGTGACCATCAAGCGTTTGAACGTCTTTTTATAAAGTATGCTCAGAAGCTTTTTAATTTTTCGAAATCTTACCTTCGTTCAGAAAATGATGCGGAAGAAATTGTACAGGAAGTATTTTTAAAAATATGGAACAACCGTTTATCTTTAAAAACAGATACTTCTTTTCAATCCTATCTTTTTACAATTGCTTTCAACGCTATCAAAAAGTCATTCAATAAAAAAGTAAAGACTGAAAACTTCAAACATGAGGTTTTGGAAACAATTCGCAATGAAGAAAAACCTGACGACTTTGAAGCAAACTACCAGTATTTATTGGAAAAACTGAATGAGGTAATTGAAAATCTTCCTGAACGAAGAAAAGAAATCTTTATTAAACGCAAAAAGGAAGACAAATCCATAAAACAAATTGCTGAAGAACTAAATATCTCGATAAAAACAGTGGAAAATCAAATTACTGCAGCCATCAAACAAATCAAGCAAGAGCTTCAAAATGATTTTCCTGATAGCTTACTTTTCTTTTCTCTTTTTATTGAAAGAAGTCTTACCTGTAGCAGCGAGTGTGGAGCTTTTTAAGCTCCAATTTTAATCTGCTATAAAATATCGCAAAACCCAGGTAAAAATATTTTTTCACTTTTGAATAGGGGTTTTCAAAAAAGCTGGATATAAATGATAAAAATATGAATATTCAGCAGTGAAAAATGAAAAAGATAAAATATTGAAAAAATACCTTCAGGGTAAATGCAGTAAATCTGAATACTTGCACATAACTGAAATGTTTGAAAATGAACCTTCAAAGAATTTAGAGGAATTCATGGAAAAACATTGGTCAAACGAAAAGGAAAATCAACCATTAAATCATCGGATGGTAAATCTTCTTTTAAGAATGCAGGATAAAATCATAAAGAAAAGGCCTACACCACTTCAGTCAATTGCAATTTCTTATCAACGAATCGCGGCAATCCTATTAATTCCACTTATTCTTGCTTCATTATGGATGTTTTTTAAACCTGCTCCTGAAAATGAAACAGCAAGTGCCTGCATTGTTTCACCTATGGGTGCCCGCGTACAATTTACACTACCTGATGGCACAACAGGATGGCTGAACAATGGTTCTTCTTTAAGTTACGAAACCAATTTCACGGATCGGGTAGTTAGCCTGAAAGGAGAAGCGTACTTTGAAGTTGTAAAAAAACGAAACCTTAATTTCACTGTACAAACCAATAACCTATCAGTTAAGGTTTTAGGCACAAAATTTAATATTTCTGCTTACGATGATGATCTTGAAACCAGCATTATACTTAATGAAGGAAGTATAAAGGTGACAAATGAAAAAGGATCAATATCTGAAATTCTGAAACCTGATGAGAAATTCGACTTTAACAGATCAGAATCAAAGGCGTCCATTTCTAAAGTCAATTCAGCAGATTACATTTCATGGAAAGATGGCTATTTAAAATTCCGGGGAGAAGCACTTTCAAAAGTTGCTAAAAAAATGGAACGTTGGTATAATATTGACATAGAAATTACCAATAAACAATTGAATGACTTCAAATACCGTGGAACATTTAAAGATGAAAAACTTGAGGAGGTCCTGAGGTTAATCTCATTAACGACACCTTTAACTTATACAATAAATGAAAGAAAAATTAACGCAGGAGGATCTTATAAAAAACGTAAAGTAATTATAAAAAGAAATTGAATACTCAAAATAAAATCAGGAAAGTGCTGGTACCACTTCCCTGATTTACGTGCAGAGCAACAACAGCAAATTTATTATTAACTCTACAAACGTAAATGTATGAAAAAAAATCGTAAACGTAGGGATGTGGGTTATTGCATCCTTAAGAAAACATTTAGAATGATGAGACTTACACTATTTTGTCTACTGTTTGGGATCATTCAGATTTTTGCAAATGATTCTTATTCCCAACAAGCCACTTTAAACCTAACATTTAGTAATGCAAAGATTGTCGATGTGCTGAATGAGATTGAAAATCAAACTGAATTCTTTTTCCTCTATAATCAGGATTTGGTTGATGTGGAAAGGAAAGTAAATATCGATCTTAAAGAGCAGAAAATTGGTCAGGTATTAAAGAAAATATTTACGGGGTCGAATATTAGTTATCTAATTCAGGATAGACAAATTGTTTTAACTACTGTAGATGTCCCAAGTGTATCTTCACAACAAAAAAATGTAACCGGGAAAGTAACTGACTCAACAAATGCCCCACTACCAGGAGTGTCAATTGTTATTAAAGGAACGACAACAGGTACCATTTCTGATTTCGAAGGAAACTTCAACCTGACAAATGTTCCGGTAGATGCAACCCTGGTTTTGTCGTTTGTTGGAATGAAGTCCATGGAAGTTGAAATAGCCAATCAATCTTCATTCAATATTGTGATGGAAGAAGATGCCATTGGTTTGGAAGAAGTAGTTGCAATTGGATACGGTGTTCAGAAAAAAGAAGCGATTACCGGATCAATTACTGCTGTTAAAGGTGAAACCCTGGTAAAAAGTCAACAGCCCAACCTATCCAACTCATTCGCTGGAAGAATGTCAGGTGTTATTGCAACTACGGCAACGGGGGAACCCGGAGCTGATGCTTCAAGAATTTTAATTCGGGGACAAAGTACCGAAGGGAATAACCAACCACTTATTGTTATCGATGGAGTAGCAAACCGTTTAGGAGGATTGGAAAGGCTTGATCCGAATGATATTGAAAGTGTTTCTGTACTGAAAGATGCCTCTGCTGCAATTTACGGAGCCCAGGCTGCTAACGGTGTTATCCTGATTACAACCAAAAGAGGGGTTATTGGAAAACCTGTCTTTAGTTTCACGTATAATCAAGGATTTGCACAACCTACCCAACTGCCGGATATGGCCGATGCAGCAACTTATGCTCAAATTTTCAATGAAGTTGAATATTACAAAAATCCGGCAGGTGGTTTGAACCAGATTTATGCTGAGAGTGAGATTCAAAAATTCAGGGACGGATCCGATCCGGTGAATTATCCCAACACCGACTGGATTGATGCAGTTATGAAAAGTGTTTCCCTTCAGGATCATCAAAACTTATCTGTCCGTGGGGGAAATGAAAATGTTTCCTATTTTGTTTCTTTAGGCCGAAAGCACCAGGATGGAATTTATAAGGATGGAATATTAAAGTACGATCAGATTAACCTGCGTTCTAACATTGATGTGACCGTGACCAAAAACCTGAAAGTGGGTGCCGATATTTCTTATCGTAAGGAAGATCGCCAGTTTCCGATTAATAGTGCCGGGGACATTTTCAGGGCAGCTTATCGTACCTTCCCGATGCTTCCAGCCCGGTTTACAGATTCTGAAGGAAACATTTATCCTTCAGCCGGTGCAGAGTATGGACATAACCCAACAATTATTGTTACGGATATTCCTGGATACGACAAACAAAAAAGGACCATCCTGAATACCCGGTTAAACTTTGAATACAGACTTCCATTCGCTCAGGACTTTAAGCTGAAAGGTTTCTGGGCTGAAGACCGTATGTTTAGGCCACGCACACAGTTTGAGCGCAATTGGATTGTTTATGAACCTTATGATAGTTCCTCAGGAACTTATCCGGAAGTAAAGGGAGGGCCTGTTACCCCTCAATTGAGACAGAGCCAGGAAAATTCCTATCTACAAACCTTTAATGTTAGCTTAAATTACGAAAAGCAATTTGGGAAAAGCCATATCAAAGCTTTTGTCGCATTCGAACAAAACGAGCAAAGCAAAGATTGGTTTGAAGCTTTTCGGAGAGGTTACCTAACTGACAAAATACCGGTGCTGGACATGGGTGGCGCTGCTCCCGAAGAAAGTGAAAACAGTGGAAATAAAGAAGAATTTAAGCGTAGAAATTATTTGGGGCGTGTATCCTATGACCTGTCCCATAAATATTTCATTGAAGCACAGTTCCGTTATGATGGCTCATCCCGTTTCCCTGAAGGGGAACGTTATGGGTTCTTTCCAAGTACTTCTGCAGGTTGGCGGATCTCAGAGGAAGATTGGTTCACCAATGAAAAAATCAGCAACCTGAAAATAAGAACTTCGTATGGTCTGCTGGGTAATGACCGTGTGGATCCATTCCAGTATTTAAACTCTTATGCACTCAGACAAGCTGCTTATGTTCTGGATGGGCAACCTGTTTCCACCTTCATTATTTCTCAGTTAGCCAACCCGTCCATTACCTGGGAGAACGCCAAAAAGTTTGATGTAGGTATTGAAATGAATTTCCTGGATTACTTTAATCTTGAGCTGGACTACTTTCATGAAAACAGGAAAGACCTGCTTATTCCAAGATCAGGATCTGTACCTTTGGTTTCAGGGATTGTAAACGAGTTTGGCGAAAGCAATATCATCCCGGATGAAAATATTGGTGAAGTAAGCAACCAGGGGATTGAAGCACAATTAGGATTCAAAAAGATCATCAGTGATTTCACTGTATTTGCCAACGGAAATATCACCTATAACAAAAGTGAAGTGATCAATCTGGATGATCCGGAGGGGATTCCTGAGTGGCAAAAAAAGGCTGGGAAGCCACTTGGTTCTCAACTTCTTTATAATGCCATTGGTATTTTCAAAGATGAAGCTGAGATTGCCTCAACACCATCACTACCCGGAAACCAACCAGGCGATCTGATTTTTGAAGATGTAAACAACGATGGAGAGATTACAGCACTTGACCGTGTACGGGAATCCCTAAGCGATGTTCCCCAAATAATTTATGGTATCGATGCTGGGTTTGTTTATAAGAACCTGGACTTTACGATGCTATTGCAAGGCCAGGCACGTTCGGTTCAATATGTACTTCCTGAATCAGGAACAATTGGTAACTTCTTCTCTTCATGGGCTGACAACAGGTGGCATCCCGGAAACATAAATGGTACCTACCCAAGAGTTGATGTAAGAACCTCATCAAGCATAAATGGAGGCCTGAACAGAAATAACTTCTGGCTGTATAACACTTCATTCCTGAGAATTAAGAATGTTGAAATCGGTTATACTTTGCCAAAATCGCTTTTATCAAAGCTGCGCCTGCAATACGCCCGTATTTATTTGAATGGATATAACCTGGCTACTTTCAGCAAAGTGGATGACTTTGATCCTGAAGGGACAAGTGAAAGTGCACAGTTCTACCCTCAACAAAGAACTTTCAATATTGGGGTGAATGTGAAATTTTAATTGAAACTGCATGATCAATTTATCATTTGAACATAAAAAATCACAAACAATGAAAAATATAGTTAACATCTTATTATTAATCGCAGTACTTTTTACTTCCTGCGATAAAGATTACCTGGAAGTAGATAGCCCGGATTTAACAGACCAGGCAGTCTTTTCTGATCCAGCCTTGCTTGAAGCCTTCATTATTAACCAATATACCGGTATCCGAATGGCTGATAAAGAACCCAGTATCAGGGGATGGAATGACAGTCCGTTTGGCCTTTCCAGAGGATACCACTGGGCTATGTGGGCTTCCAATACGGACGAGGCAGTATACAGTAACGATGACCAAACTTACCTGGTACAAAAAGGGCAATTGAGCCCTACTAATTTCGGTTGGACCAGTACAAGCTGGGGGCGTAGCTATAGGGCAATCAGGGAAATTAACCTGGCCCTTTCAAAGATTATTGATGCACCATTTGAACAGGAAGAAATTGACCTTTTTAATGCAGAACTAAGGTTTCTAAGAGCTTACCGGTATTTCAATTTGCTAAAAGGATTTGGAAAAATTCCAATGATGGGCGACCGGGTAACAACCCTTGAAGATGACTTTTCTGATTTATACAATAAAGCTGAAATCAGTGAAGTAGTTGGTTATATAAAAAGTGAACTTGATGTAGCAATTGGCAGATTACCTGTAACCTCCGGAAGCGATTGGCAAAATGGCCGTGCAACGAAAGGTGCTGCAATGGCTTTGAAATCAAGATTATTACTTTATGCCGCCAGCCCATTATATAATGCAGGAAACTGGCAGGAAGCTGCCAGTGCTGCAAAAGCAATTATGGATTTGGATATGTACGGTCTTGTTGATGACCTGGATAGCGACCCGGTAGAGAATTACAAAAAATTCTTCCGTACAAATGATACTAAGGAAGACATCTTTACCCGTCAGTTTAATGTTTCAACACATGCCATTCCTATTGAACGCATGAATGCCCCTAACGGGTTTGGAGGCTGGGGAGGAAACTGCCCCATGCAAAACCTGGTTGATGACTTTGAAACAGCAGATGGATATGCCATTGATGATCCGGCCTCAGGCTACGATCCTCAAAATCCATATGTAAACCGTGACCCTCGTTTCTATGCAACCATTTTGTATAATGGAGCAGCTTTCAGAGATCGTAATATTGAAACATTTCTACCTGGCGGGAAAGATAGCCCTGATGGGAACGAACCCTGGAATACCTCTCCTACCGGATATTATATGCGTAAATTCCTTGATGAAGAGGTAAATTTAAGTGACTGGCCTAATATGGGACATTCTCCATGGAGATATTTCCGTTACGCTGAAATTCTGTTAAACTATGCCGAGGCACAAAATGAAGCCGTTGGCCCGGATGCTTCAGTTTATGAAGCAATCAACAAAATCCGCATGCGTGCCGGAATGCCAGATTTACCGGATGGATTGGATAAAGACGATATGCGTGAAAGAATCCGCAATGAGAGACGTATTGAGTTATTGTATGAAGAACATCGTTACTTCGATGTCAGAAGGTGGGAAATTGCAATGGAAACAGAGAATGCACCCGCAATGGGTATTTCCATAAAAAAAGAAAGCGATGGGACACTTGTATTTGAACCAAAGGTAGCTCTTGACGGAAAAACCTTCATGGAGAAGCATTATTGGTTCCCAATTCCACAAGATGAGATTGATGCTTCAAACGGGGCACTTGAACAAAATCCAGGCTATAATTAACAATCCATAGCCTTTCAATACTCACCGGGTGACTTGAAGTCACCCGGTGAGTAACAGCTTAATAAAAAACCTCCCAAAACATCAACCCATGAAAATAAAATTCACCTCGCTATTGCTCATCGTTTTTGCCGCATGTACCATGCAGCCCCAACACATAACTTATGAAAAAGGACTTCCCTTCATCAGGAAACAGGATATAAATAAAGCATGGAAGTTTCAAAAAGGAGATTTTCCCGAAGCCTCAGAAAAAGAGTTTAATGATTCAGATTGGACTGTAACAGATATCCCCCATGACTGGGCCATTGAAGGTCCGTTTTCAAGTGAGTATGCCAGTGCTACCGGATACCTCCCTGGTGGGATTGCCTGGTATAGAAAAGATCTGGTGATACCTGATTATAAGGAAGGTCGTAAATATACCCTAATGTTTGACGGGGCTTACCAAAATGCTGAAGTCTGGTTTAACGACAATTACCTTGGTAAACGATCGTACGGTTACAGCAGCTTTTATTACGATATAACACCTTACATCAAAACCGAAGAAAAGAATGTAATTGCAGTAAAACTGGATCATACCATTGTTTCAGATTCACGTTGGTACACTGGCAATGGAATTTATCGGAATGTCTGGCTGATAACCCGCAAACCGGTTCATGTTAAAACCTGGGGAACATTTATAACTACACCTGTAGTCTCTGAAAACTTATCAACAGTTTTAACCGAAATTGAAATTCAGAATGATTTATCAAGTTCGCAACAATTGAAGATACTAAGTACCATCATAGATAAGAACCAACTTGAAGTATCACAAGTTAGTAAACAAATCAAACTTTCAGCCCAAAAAGATTCGATCATATCAATAGAACAGGAAATAAAACAGGCACAACTTTGGAGTCCCGATTCTCCCTCCACCTATCAATCAATTATAAGAATATTCAATACGGAAGGAAAAATTTGGGATGAATACCATACAACCTTTGGTATCCGATCAATTAAATTTACCCCTGATAAAGGTTTGTTCTGCAATGGCAAACCTTATAAAATGAAGGGGGTATGTATGCACCACGATTACGGTTCGTTGGGTGCTGCCCGCACTCCCGAAGCAATTTATCCCGTACTGAAAAAGCTTAAAGCTGCCGGATGTAATGCAATTAGAACAAGTCATAATCCGGAAGACCCCGAATATATCAATATGCTGGATACCATGGGATTTTTTGTGATGGAAGAAGCTTTTGATGAATTTAAACGTGGAAAGAAGAAATGGATCAAAGGACGAAATGTAGGCCAACGTCTGGGAATTAAAGCCTATCCAAAATATTACAACAGAAACGGCTATAGTGATTTATACGAAGAATGGGCAAAACAAGATATTCAGGATATGGTAAAAAGAGACCGAAATCATCCGTGCATCATCATGTGGAGTGTAGGAAATGAAACAGACTATCCGAATGATCCTTACCAGGATGCGAACGTCAAATCGACTTTTGATCCATCGCTTCCCCACCCTAAAGAGATCGCAGAACTTGTTACCGACCTATCCAACTGGATTAAAGAACTGGACACTACACGTGCCATTACCCAGGCACTTGCCAATACCCCGGTTACCAATGCTGTAGGTGTCCCGGAACTTTTGGATGTGGTAGGATACAATTACCAGGAACAATTTTATGAAGAGGATCATCTAAAATATCCAGACAGGGTAATCTATGGAAGCGAAAACGGAGATAGCCCGGAAGCCTGGAAAGCAGTTAGGGATAATGAATATATCTCTGGTCAGTTCCTGTGGACAGGAATGGATTACCATGGTGAAGCTGGTATGTTCAGAAACCATTCTTTTGCTGGTGGTTTAATTGATTACTGTGGAGCAGAAAAACCGGATTACTATTTCAGGAAAAGCCTTTGGACAGATACACCCATGGCAAAACTTGCTGTAAGTAATGGAAATTCATGGGAAAAAGAAATGCATTGGAATTGGAAAGATGGAGAACAACTCAAAGTGATTTGCTACACAAACTGCGATGAAGCTGAACTAATGATGAATGACAGATCATTAGGAAAAAAGAAAATGGATGAGAAATCCTTAACCATTAGTTGGGATGTAGGATACAATCCGGGAGACTTAGTTGTAAATTGTTTTAAGGATGGAATTAAGAAAGCAACGGACACTTTAAAAACAGCAGGATCCCCAAATAAATTAACTTTAAATCCAACTACCGTTCACTTATCAAAATTTAATTATAATCTAACTCAAATAGAAGTTTCTGTGACTGATAAAAATGGAACTGTTGTCCCAACAGCAAACTCAAAGATCAGTTTTGAGTTGAAAGGTGATGGAAAAATACTTGGTGTTTGCAATGCTGATTATACCTCGTTAGAACCTTATAAGGCAAACTCAAGGTCTTTATATAAAGGTAAATGCTACGTGATAATCGAATCACCAGGAAACGCAACAAATGTTGAGCTTTTAGTATATTCCGAAGAAATTGACAAGGAATTAGCCTGGAGGAAATAATTTGATAACTTTAAATACAGAATGAAATTAATCCAAATACGAATGATAAAAATAAGTATTATCCTGTTCCATTTATTGTTTGCTGCATGTAACGAAAATCCTGTTGACAACAATAACCAGTCCCCTGAAAATAATACCAACTCAATTACACTTCTGCCAGAGGAAGAGTACCAGCTAATCCACGGATTTGGGGCTTCAGATGCCTGGTCGTGCCAGTTTGTAGGAAAAAACTGGCCTGAAAATAAAAAGAACCAAATTGCTGATCTACTCTTTAGCAAAGAAAATGACTCGAATGGAAACCCTAAAGGGATCGGGCTTTCAGTCTGGCGTTTTAATATTGGTGGAGGAAGTGCTGAACAAGGCGCAGAAAGCGACATCACCGACAAATGGAGAAGGGCTGAGTGCTTTTTGGGGACAGACGGACAACTGGACTGGACAAAACAACACGGGCAATCCTGGTTTTTAAAAGCTGCCAAAGAAAGGGGTGTTGAAACCTTCATTGCATTCCTAAACAGTCCGCCTGTTGCCTTCTCAAAAAATGGGAAAGCTTATTCGTCATCGCCTGACAGTTATAACCTGTCTCCCAATAATTACAGTAAACATGTGAACTTTATTGCTGATGTACTTACCCATTTTAAAAATGAAAAAGGAATCGAATTTAATTATATAAGCCCGTTTAATGAACCCCAGTGGGACTGGATGAAACCGACCCAGGAAGGCAGTCCGGCTAAGAATGCAGAAATAGCATCCATAAGCCGTTTGTTGAATAATGAATTAGGGAAGCGGAATATTTTAACAAAAATTGAAATTCCGGAGACAGCTCAGATCAATTATCTCTTTGAAACAGGCAATAAAGCGAACCGGGGAGATCAGGTTTATGCTTTTTTTAATTCAGACAGTGATAATTTTTTAGGAAATCTCCCTCATGTAGCTCGTAAGGTAGCAGCTCACAGCTACTTCACGACCTGGGATTCTAATAAAATGAAAGAAACCCGGGAAAAAGTTCATCAGAAAATCAATGAAATTGATTCCGGCTTAGAATACTGGATGACTGAATACTGCATACTGGAAAATAATGAAGAAATTAAAGGTAACGGACGGGATTTGGGAATGAAACCAGCATTATACGTTGCCAGGGTAATCCATGCTGATCTTACAATTGCAAATGCCTCTTCGTGGCAATGGTGGTTAGCTGTTAGCCCTTACGATTACAAGGATGGTTTAGTTTATATTGACAAAAATGAGACTGATGGAAAAATTTACGACTCAAAAATATTATGGGTACTCGGAAATTATTCCAGGTTTATCCGTCCGGGTATGAGACGAATTGAAACTCAGATCAATAATCAGACAGGCCGGTCAATCAATTGTTCGGCTTATAAAACAGAAAATGAAAGTGAACTTGTTTTTGTCATCACAAACTATGACAGTAACGATTTTGAATTTGAATTAAAGATTGAAAATATTGAAAATTATACCATTAAAAGTTATATAACTTCTTTCAAAACTTCAGATAATTTAAGCTTATCTCAGGATTTAATAAAAGAAAACCTTACATGTCCCGCATCAAGTGTAGTGACTTTTGTTTTAAAAAAGAAAAACTAATGTTCTAACATTATGGTACGATAAACCGCCAGCTTATTTTTAAGACAAAGATTTTAGGAAAGGTCAGTGGAGAGAATATTTTGGAGTCCAAAAATCAATCCCAACTGCCAGTGTGGCGGTCATGACTGTCAATGAGTAAGTAATTTCTCAAGCCGAGTAAGCTTGTTACCTAATCGAGTAAGATTCTTCAGCGATCGAGTAAAATATTTTTGCATTCGAGTAAGTTTTTATTGAGTCCGGGTAAGTAGTTAAACCTTAAAAAGTCCAATATTTTTCGGGCCCGTATTTTCGGGAAAAAGAAGTTCCCAAAGATTTAAGATTTGAATAAGGTGAAAAAGAACTTGCTCTTTTATCCTATTGAGCATTTTCTTCAGGTTGTACCCTGTTCCTGCAAGGATTGTATTTAATTGGTCGCCAACAATCCCTTTCAAGTAATTTCTTAACATTCTATGGTCATGTTTAATATGGCTTATAACCGGTTCTATACCTGCCCTTGCCCTAAACCGCTTCCTTGCTTTCTGTTTTTGGTATTGGGTAGTTTCTTTTTTAGGGACTGATGGTGATATTATATGTGTCCCATTTATTTTCTTTTTCCCTTTATACCCCCTGTCAACAATCCCTGTTTTTGGTTTGCTTTCTGTTAGATATTCTGTCTGGTTAAAATGTTCTTCAAGTGTATGTCCATCATATGGGTTACCTTCAAATGCAATAGCACCGACCACGATTTTAGTGGTTTTGGTCAATACAATCCCCGATTTATTGCCGAACTCATACTTCTTTGCTTCTTTCCCTTTTGCAATACAGCTAACATCTGGTTCATGAATGCTGTAAATCTTGTTCTTATCTGTTTTCTCTTGGGTTAAAATCTTATTGAGAATGATGAACAACTCTTTATATTCCTGTTGTTGGGATGGGCTAAACTTTCTTTCAATATCCCTGACCTGGCGGCCTGCTATGGTTTTGATTTTGCGCATTGCTGCTTTGGCTTTCTTCTTCCTTTTGGGGTGGTTGTGAAAACGCTGGTCTATCATTAATTGCTTTAAAGTCCTGGTATAAGTTTGGCGCAATGTTATCCCTTCCTGTTTGGCTATCCTATTTACCCGCTCAATAATACGTTTGTGTAATTTGGCATCGGTTGGGTAGGTAATGTTCTTTTCCTGCACGGTACTGTCAATCAATACCTCTTTCTCTTGGGCTTCTTTACCAAATAACTGTACCGATACTTTCAAAAGTTTTTCTACGCCTTCTTTGCCTATCCGGTTCCTAAAATGTATAAATTCTGTCGGGTCGAAAGGCTTTTGGGTTTGAAAAACTTTTTCCCCGCTAAAGTACTGCCAGTATGGGTTTTCAATCCAGCGGGCAACCATGGCCCCGTCACTCAAATTATAAATGTGTTTTAACAACAGCAGCCCAACCATCCTGCGGATAGGAACTGATGGACGCCCTGTATCTGAATAATAAACAGAAAATTCTTTCTCGATTGAATCCCAGTCTATTTGTTCAGATAAAATACACAGTTCATGCCCTAAATTGATGAACCTCTTCAAAGGCGTGTCAAAAATACTCAACTGCGGTGCTTTGTCTTGTTTCCCAACCATATATGCAAGCTTTTTCACTAAAATACCTATTTGCTTGCATTTTCTGAAACAAAACAAAATTTGTTATCAATTGATTATCAACAATGTATTGTGTTTTTCAGGTTTGACTAAGTAAATGCTCCATCCGGGTAGCTAAAATCTGAATGCGAGTTAAACAGGAAGCATCTACCAGGTGGCAGATGCTTCTTTTTTTGTTACACGCTCCTATTTATTTTTAACTCGTAACTTGTAACTCAATCGTCAAAAAATCCTATGGAAAAATGAAGATCGGGTTTAAGCAGCCACCGGAATCAATTCGTTCCAGGATATTTCTTAATATTGTAGCATAAAGTTACCAGGTGCAAACACAAACTGACGAAATATTATTCTCTGGAATTAAGGCTGATGATTATTTTAGTTTTAACCAGCTCTTTAATCGCTACTATAGCCGTCTCTGTGCTTATGCTTTTGAAATAACCAAAAATAGATTTGCTGCTGAAGACATTATCCAGGAGATTTTTGTCAATCTATGGAATGCTCGTCATAAAACTGAGATACAAGGGAAAGTATTGCACTATCTTTTTCGGGCTTCAAGAAATGCATCATTGAATTTTATTAGAAATGAAGCTTCCAGGCAAAAATCCCTTAAAAATTATTCATTTCCTCAAACAGAAATAAATAATGACATTTTAGAGGAGCAAGAGTTTATTTCTTTTGTGGAAGATTGTATTGAAGAGCTTCCTGAAAGAAGTCGGCAGGTATTTAAAATGAGCCGGGTTGATGGTTACAAGCAAAAAGAAATTGCTGAGAAACTAGGAGTCTCTATTAAAACCATCAAAAATCAAATCTGGAAATCCCTTCAATACTTGAAATCCTGCCTCGAACTAAAGGATGCCTTTTGACCTTAACTCCTTGCCATCCTTCACCTTCTTATAAAAAAATAAAATTCCAATAGGACCTTTTTCTGTCCCATGTGTCATTCGTGTAAAAGCTCATCATGGACAAGAACAAAAATATGGGGTTAAACATTCCGGATCATTTAAGTGATAAAGACAAACGAAATGATAACAAGGAGTTTCAAGACTGGCTAAATGAATCTGAAGAGAATAAAGAATTATTCAATAAGTACAAAAAAATCTGGAAAGCATCAGATATTTTATCCATCTCAAAATCATTTTCTTCAGAAATAGGCTGGAAGGAAATTAATACAAGGATCCAGCAAAAAACGATTCGTATTAAACGATTGCAAAATGCTATGTATACTGTTATTGGCATGGCAGCATCAATTATTCTAATATTAGCCTTTGCATTTTATACCAATTGGTTTTCTTCGGGAGATAAAGTGATTCTTACTACAGAATATGGTAGCCGCACCGAAGTTATATTACCAGATGGTTCACAAGTAAACTTAAACTCAGGAACAGAGTTGGAATATAATTTCAACAAAATCACTCAAAAACGCGAACTACATTTCACTGGTGAAGCTTATTTTAAAATTGCCAAAAGTGAAAAACCATTTGTAATCTATACCCCGCAAGGTATGGAACTTAAAGTTTTAGGTACAGAGTTTAATTTATCGGCTTATCCCGAAGATAAATTTGTACAAACAGCATTGGTTAAAGGAAGTGTGGAGATTAAGAATAATTTCGGAGATGAATTGCAAATGAAAGCTGGGCAAATTGTTCAATTTAACAATAAAACATCAGTAATTGCTTTTGTTAACAAAAATCAAAAGCAATTACTGGGCTGGATAAACCAAAAAATGTATCTGGATAAAACTTCCCTGGAAGACATCTCAATTAAATTGGAAAGATGGTTTGATGTCGGGATTAATTTTGAACCTGCTTCTCTTGGAAGTAGCATTCACTATACCGGAACTTTGGAGGAAGAAACCATTATAGATGTACTTGAGGCTCTTGAAGAATTAAGCGATATTACTTATTCAATAAAAGGAAAAGAAATAATAATTACTAAAAAATAAATGCCTATGGGAAAAAATACGGGAAATGTTGACGCATTCCCCGTATCAATTTGATACTAAAATCTAATGCCGGAAACATTAGATTGATTTAATAACAAAAAGCAAACAAATTTATGAAAAAAAAATGTGAATGGGGGAGCACTAGTAAAAAGCTCCTCAAAAAGTTAATGCTTATGGCAAAGCTTACAAGCTTATTGATTTTGGTTTTTAGTTTGCATTTATCCGCAACAGTCTACTCTCAGCAGACTAAGTTGAGTCTGGATATGTCACAAACTTCTATCCTAAAGGTGCTTCAGCAAATTGAAGCAGAAACAGAGTTCAGGTTCATTTATGAAAATGAGAAAATTGATCTGGATAAGACAATTTCAATTAAGGCCTCAAACAGGAACGTAGATGAGATTTTAAAACAACTTTTTGAAAATGAACCGGTATCCTATAAGATTACGGAAAGCAATCTGATCATTATCAAACCTAACAAAGAAATCAGGGATGTTCAACAGGAAAAAACGATATCTGGGAAAGTATTTGATTCTGAGGGACAAACACTTCCAGGTGTATCAATTGTTATTAAAGGAACCACAACGGGTACAATTACTGATTTTGAAGGAAACTTCAATTTTGCTAATGTTTCTACTGATGCTACTCTCGTATTTTCTTTTGTAGGAATGAAAACAATTGAAGTTGAAGTTGCAGGTCAATCTATTTTCAACATTGTAATGGAGGAAGATGCCATTGGTTTGGAAGAAGTAGTTGCAGTTGGTTATGGTACACAAAAAAGAGTAAACCTTACTGGATCAGTTTCATCAGTTAAAAGTGAAGAATTGGTTGTCACAAAAAATGAGAATCCTGTAAACATGCTTACAGGTAAAATGGCAGGGGTAAGAGTTGCACAGGGATCGAGTGAGCCAGGAAGAAATATGAGCAAATTCGATATTCGTGGCTATGGTAGTTCTCCATTAGTTGTTATTGATGGGGTTGCTCGTGATGGGTTTCAGCAACTTAATCCAGAGGACATTGAAAGTATTTCGGTGTTAAAAGATGCTTCAGCTTCTGTATATGGTGTAAGAGCAGCAAATGGCGTACTTTTGATTACCACTAAGACAGGAAAATCAGGAGTCCCTAAAGTTTCGTATTCTTTTAATGGTGGAATACAACAAATGTTAAATGTACCTTCTCAAACTACAGCCCTTCAGTATTATATAATGAAAAATGAACAAAGAAGGCGGCAGTTTAGATACTTTACAGGATTTAATGATAGTGATGTTTATCCTGAACAAGCCATGGCCCCATTTATAAATGGAGAAAGACAAACCACGGACTGGAGGAATGAAACATTAAGGGAATTTGCACCACAAACAAGTCATAATATAAGTATCTCGGGAGGTACTAATAAAGTTAATTATTATATAGGTGCTGGTTATATGGATCAAAATTCGTTTTTTAAATCAGGTGATTTGAACTACAAAAAGTTTAACCTTAGAGCTAACGTTGGGGTAAAAGTTACAGATAACTTAAATTTGGATGTTGGTGTGTATGGGCAGAAAAATAGAAGGCAATCTACCCAGGTTGACTCAAAAGGACTTCTTAAATCACTATATACAAACATGCCAGATGATCCGGTTTATGCTTATGATGATCCCAAATATCCTTGGAAAACTGCAGACGAAATTA
Source organism: Prolixibacteraceae bacterium (assembly GCA_028282195.1). Lineage (GTDB taxonomy): Bacteria > Bacteroidota > Bacteroidia > Bacteroidales > Prolixibacteraceae > Sunxiuqinia. Next base: position 5,845 of record JANQII010000093.1, on the reverse strand, counting down.
ATCCGGTGGTTATGATGGACAGGGACTTGGGAGGCTATAGAGATTCATACAACTATGAATACAAGGCTAATGTTGCAGCACATTTTAAAATTCCAAATGTTAAAGGTTTAGCAGTACATGGTTTATATAGCTACGATTTTAATCTTTACGATTCGCACAATTATGCTAAGGCACATAACTTATATCGGGTCGACGGCGATAACTTAGAGGAATTTTTGGTAAGAGCCCCTTCCCGGATAGAGCGATATTCCTGGAATAAAAACGCGTCTACTATGCAGTTGTCTGTGGATTATAACAGGATTTTTGCTGAAAAACATAATGTGCAATTGTTGGTTCTATTCGAAGAAAGCCATTTCCTGGCAGATAATTATGGTGCAGGAAGACGGATTTATGTTGATCTACCTTATCTGTTTGCTGGTTCTACTGATAAACAATACACTTGGATGGGATCCGATAATTTGGAAGGAGTCAATAAGGGTTTTGTAGGTAAAGCACACTATAATTATTCCTCAAAGTACTTAATTGATTTGGCCGCCCGGTACGATGGTTCGTACAAATTTAAGTCAGGATCGTCACAGTGGGGGTTCTTCCCTTCAGTTTCTTTAGGATGGCGTATTTCTCAGGAAGCTTTTCTCCGGGATTTTGTGGGAAAACTATCCATTAGTGATTTAAAACTACGTGGTTCTTATGGGAAGTTGGGAGATGACAGGGCATCTTCATTCCAATATATCACTGGCTATCAATTTCCTCGTTCTGGCTATGTTGTTGATGGTGTTTATCAAACAGGTACAGAAACAAAAGGGATTGCCAATGAGAATATTACATGGTACACTTCCACAATAACCAATTTGGGCTTTGACGCTAAATTGTTTGAGGGTAAGCTTGCAATCGCTTTTGACTATTTTATCCGCGACCGTGAAGATTTGTTGGGAACAAGGGTATTAACGTTGCCTGGCACATTTGGGGCAAGTTTGCCGCAAGAAAATATCAATAGTGACCAAACAGAAGGTTTTGAAGTAGAACTGACCTATAAAAACCGGGTTAATGACCTGAAATATTCTATAACCGGATTATTTTCTCAAACACGCACAAGGGTCATTCATAATGAAAGGGCCGAATCCGGGAATTCTTATGAAAACTGGAGAAACAATCCGCAAGGCAGATATAATGATATTTGGTGGGGAAAAGGATATGAAGGTAGATATCTAAGTTATGACCAGGTATATAATGATGAGGTAAATAGAGGCGGAGGTAATATGAATTACTTACCAGGAGACTATATCTATGAAGATTGGAACGGAGATGGGACAATAAATGATTGGGACAATAAGCCAATTGCGATTAAGAATACGCCAGTATTAAATTACAGTACGATTTTTACAGCAGAATACAAAAATTTTGATTTGTATTTACAATTTCAGGGTGCTCTTAAAGCCTATAAAGAGTATGAAGGCCAGGTACGCGACCCTTTAACATGGGGGAGGAATTCACTTGATTATTTTTGGGACAGATGGCATCCGGTAGACCCCAAAGCTGATTTCTTTGACCCTCATACTGAGTGGGTGCAAGGAGAATGGATGGTTTCCGGCTCACGATCAATTACCGATGCTGCTAACATTCAAAACGCTTCCTATCTTAGGTTGAAGACATTAGAACTGGGTTATACAGTTCCTGAAAGAATAATCAAAGGAATTGGTCAAAATTTGAGAATTTATGTGAATGCATATAATTTATTAACGTTTACCAAATTCAAATTTCTTGATCCGGAAGCTTATCCGGACTCCAATAATTCACATAGGGCGCAGGCATCGTATCCAAATAACAGGGTATATAACATAGGCGCAAAAATCACTTTTTAGTAAAGAAATAAAATCATGAAATATGAAACGTCCATGATAAAATAATTATGATTTTAACACACACGGGCATGATTATTTTTTCATGGTAAGTTACATCCGGCAATGGATAAATTATGATAAAATAAATTTGAACCAACAGAGGTTCAGTTAATTAAAAATATAAACAGATGAAAAAGATATTTAAATATACATTAGTAACCCTAATGTTTTCCTCTATGATCTCTTGCCATGATTTGGATGTTGATCCGGTGGCAATTATTCAGGAAGATATTGTTTTTGGTGGTAAGGATCAAATAAATTCATACCTCTACAATTTATATTTTAAACTACCCATAGAGGATTTCCGTTACAAAATTGACAGGGATCAACCTTTTAGGGAAGATTGGACACATAAATCAACTGATTGGAATGTGATGAATTACCACAATGTGGGAATAACTGTTTCACATGGCTGGTGGCCTTATGATGATATCAGACGGGTAAATCATTTTATTGAACAAATAGAAGAGGTTGTAAATGATAACCCTAAATTTACTGAAGAGCAAAAAAATCAATGGTTGGGTGAAGGTCACTTCATTAGGGCGTACTTCTATTTTGCACTTGTAAAAAGGAAAGGTGGAGTTCCTATAATTGATGAGGTTCAGGAATACGACCCGGAAAACATTGAAAATTTAATGGTCAGTAGGGATACGGAAGAAGACTGTTGGGATTTTATTTCATCTGACTTGCAAAAGGCTATTGACTTAATGGGCGAAAATAGTCCGGAACGGGGAAGAGCGAATAAATATGTAGCTGCTGCATTAAAGTCAAGAGCAATGTTGTATGCAGGTTCTATTGCAAAGTACGGCGATGAAGACATTTACAACAGTGATATATATAAGCATTTTGTTGGATTACCCAAAGGCAAAGCAAACGACTACTTCCAGGAGAGTTACAATGCCGCCAAGTTATTAGAAGGACGGTACAGCCTATACAATAAACATGCCGACAAAGAAAAGAACTTTGTTGAATTATTTCTTGATCACGATAGTCCTGAAAATATCTTTGTTAAGGACTTTTATGAACCCAGGATTGGTGATGGAAGGACAGCCCATAATTTTGATGCAGTGACAAGTCCAAAACCTATGATCGGTGATGGCCCAAGTTATACACATCCAAGTATTAATGCATTAGAGTTATTTGGTCCTATAAAGACAAAAGATAGCGATGGGACTTTACACCCTGTTGACAGCCCAACAGAATTTTTCAGGGTATTCAATCAGTTTGAGTCCCGTGTTTATGCTACCTTCTATTTTCCGGGAGAGCAGTTGAGAGGAAAAACTATTGATGTTCAAAAAGGAATATTCCCAATGTATACAGGAAATCCTGATACCGATGAATTTATTACAGGAGGCGGATCAAGTCAAACAACGTTTTGGGAAGCACCTGATGGGAGTAATTATGAAATAAATGGTAGCTGTGGATTTGATATTAACGATGGAACCAGCTCTGGCATTTTCCAAAGAAAGTATATTCAATACAATCGGGAAATCAAAGACGTAAGGCTTTATAATTGTTTTCAATCATGGATCGACATCAGATATGCAGAGATTTTGTTGAACCGGGCAGAAGCTGCATTTGAGCTGGAAATGTTTAGTGATGCCTTTGCTCAATATAAGACTATCCGGGAAAGAGCTGGTGCTTCTATTGAATTTGATGCTGGTTCATTAACTCTTGAAGAAATTAGATTGGAACGCCGAAGAGAATTAATGTTTGAGAATCATAGTTGGTGGGATTTAAGACGTTGGAGAACTTTTGACAAAGAATTTGATAATAAACCGCTTCGCGCATTATATCCATTTTGGGTTTACGATGGAGATGCCAAATATAAAGGTAAAAGCATTTTTGTTTTAAGAGATGAGTTTGGAAATCGTAAGTCTACCTTTCCAAAGCAATTCTATTATGAAAAAATCCCGGAGAATGAATTGAATAAAAATCCAAATTTGTATCCGCAGAATCCTGGTTATTAGTATTAACTTAAAATGACAAAATAATGAAAAAGATCATATATATATATACTGTAGTAATACTCGTGTTGGCTTTTCCTTCATGCATGGAAATTGATGATGTTGATGCGCCCGGGGAAACAATACAAGGTACAATAATTGATAAAACTACCGGAAAACCTTTTATAACCGAAAGTGGTGGTGTAGAAATTAGGATTGAGGAATTGAGTTGGAGCGATACTCCAACTCCTCAGGGATTTCCATGCAAAAAAGATGGGACATTTTTTAATTCAAAAGTTTTTAAAGGACAGTATCGTATAACACCAAGGGCAGGGGCATTTTTGCCCTGGGCTGAAAATAGTGGGAAAATTGTCGATGTAGATGGAATTACTACTGTTGAATTAGAGGTTGAACCAAATTTAACAATTGAGATGGTTGACTTTCAACAAAACGGCAATGCGTTTAAGGTTAAGTGTAAAATTGCAAATGCACTTTCAACAAAAAAAATATTGGATGTAAAAGTGTTTATTAGTAATACTCATTTTGTAGGTCAGGGGGCATATATAAACCAGAGTAATTGGGATCCTAAACAAGATGTTAATGCGGTTTGGACCGATGTAAAGGATGATGTTTATGAATTTACTGTAGATAATTTGTTACCTGACAGAACATTTTATATGCGAGTTGGTGCCCGTGTTGATGATGAGTTTAAAAAATATAATTACACAGAGGTAGTAGAAGTGGTGGTTCCTTAATTTTGTTTTGTATTGAGAAAGGGAGAATCCCTCCCTTTCTTAGTAACTGTTAGGGAATTGTTTTTTAGAATTATTAAAGCGTATTTTTTGGCTACTCAGGCTTTCAGGTTACTTCTTCTTTTCGGTAATTTGCAGGTGAAAGTCCAATATGTTTTTTGAAAATACGGGAGAAATAATACGGATCGTCATATCCAACCCGGTTTGCAATATTTTTTATCTTCATTCTTCCAGAGCTAAGATATCGACATGCCTTCTGCATTTTTAAATGAATAAAATAATCGATGGGCGAACTATTCATTTTTCTTTTGAATATTTTGAAAAGACTTGATGACGAACAATCACATTTTTGAGAAAAATCATCCATTGTAAAGCTTTTATCCAAATTATTTTTCATAAATGAAATCAACTTATCTACAATCTCATTTTCCGGCTCTTTACTTACAGCCCTGTAAACAGGTAAGTATTTAATTGAAGATAAAAAGTGTTTCAAACAGATATTTGCATAGATGACCCGGTCAATATTAAAATGATCTTCAACATTCTGAAGCATTTCTTCAAATAAAACAAGCCGCTCTCGAATTCGGGAATCATCATCGGGAGGAATATGGATTACTGTATTTAACTCAGGAGAATATAATACCGAATTTTCCCCGGTATAATGGATCCAGTAATTCGTCCATGGATTTTTATCTGAAGTTCCATAGCTACATCTTTGTTTGGGACTAATAATAAATAACTGATTCGCACTTAAACGATATTTATGATTGTCAAGTTTAATCCAACCTTCACCTTCGACACAATATAATAAAATATACTGACTACAACCATATGGGCGATACCGAAAGTGGCCGCTGGCTTTTGGGAATACACCAATATGTGTTATATACAGATCTTTTACCCGTTGGTCAGAAATGATCTTCTTTTTGACAATACCTGGCAAATAAGTCATTCTCTGCCCAATAAATCCATCTTTATATCGAACCAAATCATTCATGATTTATAAAACATATCATATAAACCACTTGTAAAAATTTTGTTTATACTAAATAACTGTTAGGAAATTGTTTTTTTAGCCCCGATAATTCGGGGTATTATAGCGTATTTCCTGCCTGTTCGGTCAGACAGGCTTGCTTAGGCAAGGCGAATTTGAGCGTCCCGATGGTTCGTGATAAGGAAATTTTGCAGTAGTATAAGTGAACCTGCCTGCGGTAGGCAGGAAAGACGAATAATAGGGTAAATGAATAAA
>JANQII010000289.1 GCA_028282195.1 Prolixibacteraceae bacterium | reverse complement strand
CACTAAAATACCTATTTGCTTGCATTTTCTGAAACAAAACAAAATTTGTTATCAATTGATTATCAACAATGTATTGTGTTTTTCAGGTTTGACTAATTAACATTTTACTTGGTTCATTTTGATGTCATTTGCTGTTTTCATTTTGATCTTTAAACGGTAATTTTAAGCATCAACCGGAACCATAAACAAACTTTTTAAAAAGAAAGTAATTATGAGAGTACTTATCATTTTTTACCTTAGAAAAGACAGGATAAATGGAGATGGTCAAATGCCTATCTACGTAAGGTTCACGGTTAAATCAAAAAGAGTTGATCTATCTACTGGAATGTTTATTCATCCTAAACACTGGAACGAAGCAGCCCAAAGAGCAAAAGACAAAGCTCCTGGTGCATATGAAATAAACCAGAGGCTTGACAGGTTAAAAACAGAGATCCAGGATTATTACAATCTGCTCAGGTCAAATGGAGATGATTTTACAGTCAAAACAATCAAAAATCATTTACTGCAGTTGTCAAATTCCAAAGGCATTCTGGAAATATTTGACTATTACCTCGACAGTATCCTTGCTAAACTCAATAAAGGATATTCCATGGAAACCTATAAACATTATAAATCTTCGAGAAAAAGACTGGCTTCATTTATCGATCACAAATATAGAAGGGCTGATTACCCAGTCGAATCGATAAGCTATAAATTTCTGGATTCATTTGATGTTTATCTGAAACAGGAATTTGGAAATCATCAAAACACTGCCTGGAACTACCATAAGCATTTACGCAGGGTGCTAAACCTTGCTATTTCAATGGAGCATATCCAGAAAAACCCATACAATAAATACAAAGTCGGATTGAAAGAAACCCACCGGGAATTCCTGACCATGGAAGAACTTAAGCGGCTTGAAGAAAAAGAAATTCCCATTGAACGATTAGCAGCAGTACGGGATATTTTTGTATTTGCCTGTTATACCGGCTTATCCTATTCCGATATTTCAAAGCTGAATAAAAACCATATCAGAAAAGGGGCTGATAAAAAGGAATGGATTATTATTGACCGAAACAAAACTAATAACCGTTGCCGGATTCCTATCCTGCCTAAAGCAAAAGAGATACTTCTTAAATACGAGGATTATCCAAAAAATCAATTTAAAGGCTTGCTCCTTCCCGTCCTGACAAACCAAAAAATGAATAGTTATCTTAAAGAGCTAGGTGATATTTGTGATATCAATAAAAGCATCACCATGCATGTAGCCAGGCACACATTTGCAACTTCCGTAACCCTTGGAAATGGTGTACCCATAGAAACCGTTTCAAAAGTGTTAGGTCATACTTCTCTGAAAACAACCCAGATTTATGCCAAGATTTTGGACCATAAGATTTCTGAAGATATGGAGCAACTTCAAACCAAACTTGAAAGTAAAATCAGACATTAGAATCACAATATTAATCCTTCATCAGCAAGGGATTCAAAAAATCTTGATTAATTTATGGATAAAAATGTGAACAAAACTATAAAAAAAGATCCACTGAAATGTTGATAAAAAAGGGAGAAAAAAATAACCAAGATGCTTGATATTTTGAACAATACCCGTATCCTTAAGATAGAGTTTTAATTAAGTTATGATTAAAAATTATTAACAATAACCCTTTTCATCCATGAATTCTTCTGTCGCCCTAGATTCGTTTTTTAATCATTTATCAGAAAAAGAAGAAAGAGAGGTTTTTGTATTTGTTGAAGATGATATCGAAATGTCAGATTCAACTGACCAGCCTTCAATACAAAACTTTTTTGAATGGAATATAGAACGCAATCAAAAAGTAATGGCAAAGATTACTGAAAGCTACCCTACAAGGAAAAAGAATAAACCTGAATTTGAACCTATCGGAGAAGGGATTTTGCCTGTTTATAAAACCATTATAAAAAAAGATGGACTGAATTTCCTTGAAGAAAGTCCACATATCAGTGCCATTATTCCAAACGTAAAATTGAAAACGTTTAAACCCGTGCAGAGCAGTTTTGCCGGTCTTAGCGGACACGAAAAGAAGGTAAAACTTACTTGGGGATTGGAATATCTACGTGTTAAAGACTTTTGGGACAGAAAAATAAAAGGAACTGGAATAAAAATTGGCGTTTTAGACACGGGAGTTGATGGGAATCATGAAGCATTAAAAGGGAAAGTAAAAGATTTTGTATTAATTGACAACATCGGCAACATTAAAAAATTTGAAAATAACGAAACCTATGACTCAGATAGACACGGAACTCATGTATGCGGCACTATAGCCGGAGGAGTTGACAGAACTTCGGGAGTGAATATAGGCGTTGCTCCTGATAGTGAGCTATATGTTGCTTCTGTCTTAGGCGGAAGCAATACTCTTGACTCATTGATAAACGGTCTAGTTTGGGCTATATCACAAGGAGTAAAGATTGTAAATATGTCTTTAGGCATGACTATGTATATTCCTGAACTCGCAATTCTTTGTGAGAAACTAGTAAATAGATTTAATATTATTCCCGTTGCAGCTATCGGAAATGAATGTCATGGGAACAGCAGTTCTCCGGGGAATACTGACTTTGCGGTTGGAGTTGGTGCGATGGATTTGGGGGTCAGAAATGCACCAATCATTCCTTATTTTAGTAGCGGAGCAAGTTTAGTCGAGAATCACAGTAGTGAACCAATTACCAAACCAAACGTTGTTGCTCCTGGGGTAGGTGTCTATTCTTGCATCCCTCCTGAAGATAGGATTGACAATAGATACTACTATGCTATGTTTGACGGGACATCTATGGCAACTCCTCATGTTTCAGGTATTTGTGCGTTATTAATGCAAGAGCATCCTCAAGCATCTGCAAAACAGATAATAGATGCACTATACCAAACGGCAGAGTACCATGGAGCAAGGAGTAATCCTCCAGATAATAGATGGGGGGTTGGAGTAATAAGGCCACAAAAGGCTAGTGATTTTTTAAAAAAAGGGACAAACTGAAATAGTCATCAACGGGTGCAATTTTTTTAAGATAATATATCAAAATTGAAATAAAAACGTATACTATGATACAAGAGGCAGCCATGAAACTTAATGATAAAATATCTGGTAATCTTTACGAAAGACTGAAGGTATTAAGACCAAAGGACAATATTCAATTGTTTGTTCTGCTGAATGAAAACATTATTGATGTATCAAAGGCTATGCGTGAAATAGATGATGCTTTATTGCAATATGGCAGTGAAAGGAAATCAGATCCCAATATATTCGGTATTTTTAAAGTCGAAATAAATAAACTCGCCCTTAAGAAAATAAGTAAATTTGACCAAATCAAATCTTTTTTTGAAAATCAGAATATTAAAGCAATATAGTAAAATCATTTTGTATATTCTTCTACACCGCATAATGCATTAATATGCTTGAAGCAGCATTACATTTCAATGCGGTATGAAAAATCAGTTTTGCATCTACCACAACTCCAGATTGCCCATCTTTAAAAAGGTTGGAAATACCAAGGACACGGTTTGCCCTTGAAAGCAATAGAATTTTAAAGGACTCTCTGTATTCAAGATCTTCCCAATTTGGACAAACCAGATCATAAACATCCTTAGAACAACCAATTTTTGGCAAAGTTGAAGGTTTAGTTTTGTGTGAATAAGAAACTGTAATTTCATTTAATGAGAATAAATCATTCATTATAAACACCTATGCCTTTAGGATTTATTTAAGCTACTGGCACGCCATTAAATTTTGGCGTACATCATTGAGCCGGATGGATTCTTGTCAAGGGTTATGTCAGTTTTTTACGAAGTAGCGCAGCATAAAACTGAACAACTCCGAAGGACGGCTAGCAAAAAAATTAGGAAATTTCAGCCGCTCTTGACTTTTTTTGAGTATCCTGGTCCCCACTTTGCCATTTAATATACACCCGTACACCGCCAATTAGACCTACAACCGCTCCGATAGCAATGATCAGGTTGGCAACCGGATCGATGTAGGAACTAACTTCTGAAGTCGCCTGGTCAATCCCTGCTGAACTTTGCGCTAAACTGTTATAGATTCCCAAAAGGAACAAGGCTACTGTCACCATGCCTTTACTGAAAAAGCTTTGAATGTTTTTTCTCATGATACTTGATGATTAAATGTTACTGTTGATATTGGATTTCGGGAAGCAATTTTTCCAACTCCCCGGTTGTTTCATTTAGCAGGTAGTCAATATGGATTCCATCATCGGGATAAATTTCTTCATAGAAAGAAACTTCAAAAGGGATCATATTCCCGGCAATGGAAGAAATCAACTTTGAGGGGAAAGATGTTGCGGAAACAGCTATAGGTTTTATACTTTCAGAACCTGATTGGTTTGACATTGAATGTTCTTCATAGAGCACCGAAGGTTGGTTGTTCTTTTTAAACCATGCCCATAGTAAAAGTAGGATATACCACAAGGCTATAACTATAATTAAAAACAGTATAAATTCCTTCCAACTGATTTCATTAAGTCCAAACATGATTTTATCGTTTTTGATTTATTTTCGTTGAACTGCCTTGCAAAAATCAACAGGAGAAATGGATATTTTCCCCAAGTTCTCCCCAACTTGGGTGATTTTTATTGTCACCTATTCTTTGACTATATCATAGGATTTATCTGAATTTAATTGAATTTGATGAAAGGATGGATGGTGTTTCGATTAACTGTCTTAAAAATGAAACAATTTAGTTCTATTTGATGGCATAAAATTTCCTCAAAAGAAAAGAAAAAAGGGAAAAAAAGAAAAGAAACCCGAAGCTTTGCCATCCGGGGATAAAATGCAAGGCTGACCTGAAGAAGCTGGAAATTAATAAGGAATAACCTTTCAAATATTGAGTTCAGGGCATTCCATTTAGCCTTGCCTTTTTTCCAGGGTGGATTTGTGGGGAAGAAGGCTAACTTTGGGATTCTTTTTTGTTTCCAACCTGTAAAATCTCGAAAACTTTAAACTTATTAAAGCGGGCTGGCTCAAGGAAAGTGTAGTCCAGTAGTGGAACGGATGGGCTTCTCTTTCCGTGGGTTGCCCAAGGCTCTTGCCACGTACAGTCAAAACAACACCGTTTCCATGAGGAACGAATGGATATAGGTGGGTTAAAGGCTGGTAGTGGGATGTGCCGGGGCAATGGATAAACTATGAAGCTATTCATACCGTAATGCTTCAACAGGATTCCTCGTTGCAGCCCTCCAACTTTGCCAACTAACTGTTAAAAATGCAATTCCCATCGCCAATACTCCTGCCACAGCAAAAATCCACCAACTCAATGATGTCTTATAAGCGAAGTTTTCGAGCCATTTATTCATGGTATAATACGCAACTGGGCATGCTATTACAAAGGCGATGGCTACCCATTTTATAAAATCTCTATTCAACATGATAAGGATTTCAAATACTTTGGCACCGTTTACTTTGCGAATACCGATTTCTTTGGTGCGGTGTTGCGCAAGAAATACCGCAGTGGCTATAAGCCCCATGCAGGTTATTATTATAGCAAGCAAAGAAAACAATAGAATCGCTCTTGCCTGCTTCTTATTTTTGCTATAATGGTGATTAACAACATCGCCTAAGACTTGATACTCAAATAGAGTTGAAGGATTAGTATGCTTCCAAACAGATGAGACCAAATTTAAATTGGCTTCAGTAATATCTCCATTAAATTTGACTCCCATATAATACAAGTTTTTCTCCAAAGAAAGAGTAATCAGAACCGGTTCTACTTTCTCATGCAAAGACTTAAAATGGAAGTCCTTTACAACACCAATAATTTGCAATTCTTTATTATCCCAACTGTTCTTAATATGTTTCCCGATTGCCTTTTTCCATCCCATTTCTCTAACAAATGATTCATTAACAATAGCACTTTCTTTCTCATCGAGTTTACTGCCATAATGAAAATCTCTTCCAACAGTAATTTTGATATCAAGGAATTGATTAAAATTTTCACCTACAAAGAAATTCTTTACACCCATTTTTTTTGTTTCATTGTTGCCAACCTCACTTACATTACTGTTGTGATGACCATTGGGAGGGAAAGATGAAGCAATGGTTACTCCTTTAATTTGAGGATTTTTTAGCAAGGTTTCTTTTAGAACATTTCTTGTTTCAATAGACTTGACTATTGGAACGGATATTACTTTATCCATTTCATATCCTAAATGTTTTGTTTGAACATGATTTAATTGTTTAAATATAAATATCGAGCTAATTATTAATACGATAGAGATTGAAAACTGAACTGATAAAAAAACATGTGATTTAGAAAATCCAACAACTTTCGAGAATTGTTTCCCTCTTAATAACTCAACTGAATTGTGTTTTAATGTATTTTTTGCGATATAAATACCTGATAAAAATGCAATTAGCAAAGCAATCCCAATTGAAACAGCTATAACAGATAAATTAGTTAGTTCACTAATATCAAAATTTAAATCGAGATAACCGATAAGACTTGAATAAATGATTTTTATAAATAGGTAAGCCAGAACAATTGAAGAAATACTAAGTATGACAGATTCTGTTATGTAATTGGCAACAATATTTCTTCTGTTTGCTCCACTTATCTTTCGAATAACAACTTCTTTTACCCGCTTGGACACATTAGAGATGTTAAGGCTAGCGTAATTAATGGTCCCTATTAGCAAGATGCAAATTGCAAGGCTTATTAATATAAGGATAGATTCAAAACTTCCTTTCGTTTCAAAATCATCTTCGATTTGTTTTGAGTGAAGATGGATATCTGAAAGCTTCTGTAACTTTGTTTTTTGAACAGATGCTCTATTTTCATCGTCAACTGCAGTTTGGGCAAACCGTTCAAAATCATCATAAAACTTTTCTTCTGTATAATTCTCATCAAAAACCAAATAGGTAGTAAAATTTGAGAAACTCCAAGCTTTATGAACCCAATTCCCCCAATTTTCTATAACCGAGGGAAGGCAAACCAGATAATTAAAATCGAAATGAGAATTCAGAGGAAAGCTCTTTACTACACCTGAAACAGTTAGTGTTTCATTATTGTCAAGGATTATTGTTTTGCCATAAGCAGCAGATTTTCCAAATAAATTTTCTGCAATATTCTTTGTTAGAATAACTTTACCAGGGGCATCTAAGGCAGACTCTCTGCTTCCCTCAATAAAATCAAAACTAAAAATATTCATAATACCGGGATCGGTATAAAACAATTTGTCTGCTTTATAAATTTCTTTGTTATAAGCAATTGAATTGGGTCCATTTAAGTTATACAATCTGGCAAATGCCTTAACTCCGTCTATATTTTCAACACAATCATTTCCCAACCGATAGGTCACACTTGCACTGAAGTTTCCTTTTTCAGTAGGTGAAAGCAAACGATAGATATGCTTTTTGTTTGCATGAAAGTTATCAAAACTCAATTCCGACTTTACATGCAATCCAATAATAATGCAACTTGCAAATCCCAACGAAATACCAATAATGCTAATTAAGGTTGTAAGCTTATGCTTCAGAAGAGAACGGAAATAATATTTTATGTTGGTCATGATAAGAAGTTTATACTATTTATAACTTAAAATTTATACTGGATTCATGTAGACGCCCGCCAACTCTACGAGCAAACACTAACATCTACCAAAGAATCGAAAAAATCATAATTGTAGAAATTATTAAGTCTTTGTTGCATTGGTATTTAAATTTCCACATCATGCCAGAATAATGCCAAAACCACAACTATCTATTAATGAACACCATAGAAAGAAAAGGCTTTTATTTTTGTTGAAAATTTTGACATTACTTGTAAAATATTTATACAATATAGGTATTTGATTCATTATCAAATTAATAATAGGACATATAAAGACACAAGGCAAAGTATCATAACAATGAAACGAACGAGCTTCTCTTTCCGTGGGTTGCCTAAGGCTCTTGCCACGTACAGGCAAAACCACACCGATTCCATGAGGAACGAATGGATTTAGGTGGGTTGAAGGCTGGTAGTGGGATGTGCCGGGGCAATGGGATATTCTTATAAAATTAATTAGCAACTATCTTCATGGCATAATTTCCAAATAAAAGTTCAATTATACATTAAAAGCTTTAGCCATTAATTCCTGTTCAGGATTTGGTATGCCAATAACCTTTGCAACTTTATGCCAGTTTTTGACTGCGACTATGACTTCTTCAATTATTCTATCCATTTGACTATTTCCCAAACGAAAAAATTCACCAACACTTATAGCCAGGTCGTAATCTAAAGCATTGTTATCCATATCGATATTTAATGCTAATCCGTCTTTTTCAATTGACGGATTGATATCGTATGCTGGTGATAAAACCCATCCTTTTTCTGTTAAGATAAAACCATGGTTCCTAAGGTGGTCGTCTGTATTAGAAATGGCTATATTAAAAACAATTCTTCTCCATAATTGCTCCAGGTTTTCATTTACCTGTACTCCATGAGTTTGAATGAATTCAGCTAATTCCAGATAGCTGGCAGGGTTATCCCTGATCGTATCTTCATTATTCCCTGTCATGGTCATTGCCGATGCAAAATGGATCCGCTGTTCTTGCTCACGGTCAAAACGCTTTGTAAAAAAGGTGTTGTACTTACCGGTAATCTTTTGAATTTTACATTCAGACATATCAATGCCAGCCTTCAAAGCTAATTGATACGCAAGAAACTCCCAGGCTGCTTTATCTATGGTGTCATTTTTCGCTGGAAATTTAGCTATCCAAAGGTTTTTATCTTCATCAATAATGTTTGCTTTGGGTCTGGCTCCCCCTAAGGAAGATCCTGGTGCAATAAGTATCGTCAACCATTTCTTTACGGCATCATTATCCGTTTCGTTTTCAATATTTTTTGCAGCCTCTTGTAACTCACGCACAGAAGCCCATGGAGGTGTTGGAGAGTGTTCATTGTGATCTAAAAACTGTCCATTTGGATCTGTTTTAAAACGTAACGCCCCCATACGGCTTTCATCTAATACACCAAGTAAAAAGTCTATTTCATACAATGTTTTTGCTCTTTCTCCTATCACTGCAGCTTCTTGTGCTGTCCTGCGTTTCATAAGGGTTCGTCCCCAGGTATCCGGCATACTATCCAAGAATATGCCAAAATTTTCTTTGTTATTGGGAAATTGTGGACCACGATAAAACTGTATGTCAGGATCCAAAAGCATTTGTTGTTTCGATCTTATCCACTCTCTTTCATATTCAAAACTAAATGCTTTTCTTCCTTTGGCAGCATGTGCCGAAAGAATGCCCATTAGTTGTGGCTCATCCATTCCTTTCCAATGAGCATATACATATATACCTGTCTTTCCTGTAGCCATTTAAATTCCTTTTAGATATAGATTTGATCAACACAATTACTACAAAAGATCCAAATCTTGTAATTTTCTGCCAAATTCATCGTCTGCTGCTAATTTCAGAAAATCTTCCTGCAACCCAAGTACCCGAAGCACGTTAAAATAAGCCCCCATAGACACTTTGGAGTTACCTTTTTCAATTTGGTATAAAGTTGTGCGGTCAATATCTGCACGTTCAGCAACCTGAGTTGTTGTAAGTTTTCTCCTTTTGCGCGCTAACTTTATATTTTCCCCTAAACCCTCTAATATTTTCTGATGTTTTGGGAATATTACTTTTCTCTTCGTTTTCATTTTGTTGACTATTTTCAACAAATATAACTATTTTGTGGATATTAATCAACATTTAATATTTTCTCCTATTGATAACCACTTTATCAAAAACTGAATTAAACATCTCTTACATCAGGCTTAGTCGCAGTTTACCACGAAACCATTCACTCTTACTATAAATCGACAATATATTAGCCATTTACATTATTTTTTGTCATTTTTAGATAATATTTTAACCAATATAAAATGTACTCACTAAAACCAACACCATTCGAGGTTAGTAAAGGATTAGCACATAGACATCGTACCATTCGAAAGCAATTAAAACTTTCTCAAAAAGAAATGGCAGAACGTTCCGGGGTATCATTTGGAAGTTTAAAACGTTTTGAAAGTACCGGAAAAATCTCATTGGAATCTTTATTAAAACTGATGCACCTTCTTGATCGGTTAAATGAATTTGACCAACTACTTATTATTAAGGAAACCCCAAAAGACATTGAAAAACTGTTCACAATATAACATTATAGCACTCCCAAGTATAGAAAAGGTACATGCAGGGTATTCAAAAAGTCCTGGACAAACTTACAGGTACTTAAGCTTACTTTTAGCTCCTTTTATCCGGTGCATTTTTACCAAACGCTACCAGGTTAAACATTTCACGCATCCGACTTCGCACTCTGTTTCCATACCTTTGCTCAATTTCAGAAGCTGACAGGTTAGTAGTCACATGTGTGAGAATACCTTTTGAGACAAACAAATCGTAACGACTTAACAGGACTTCTCCCATTACATCGCAATTGTTGCCAAAATGCTTATGCGGTTGCTCAACCCCTAAATCATCAAAACAAAAACTAATTCTTAATGATGGGTTCGAGGATATTCCATTTCCATAGCGGTTAATCACTTTAAATCCTTCCTTTTCAAATTCAAAACCAATCTCCCTGCTTGACTTTATCTGGTATTGCATATTCTGAGGGAAAAAGTATTTGATAAGGGTCATCAAAGATGTTTTTCCACAACCAATGGGACCGGTTAGAAGAATTCCTTTTCTAAGGTTAAGTTTCTTTTTAACAGTACAGTTTTCTTTTGGTAATTTTATTGATTCCTTATCAAATCAACAATCGTAATATATAATTCTGACCTTCATAAACTGACATTATTTTGTGGTTCAAAATTCGGAAATTACAACTTTTAGGACATACAAAATCATACCGATTGGGTATGAATTCGTACTTAGATTAAAAAAAATTGATTTTTTATCGAAGAAGTAATCACCTAAACAAGAACAGGAATTGATTATCTCATAGTATGACCAATCGCTATTTGTTAACCCATTCAGGTTCAAAATCGGTATCGTAAACCCAGCCTGTGTTTACATCTTCACCAGCCATTAGTTTATCGTACATCCCTCTATTATCTTCAGCATACGGATAAGTCATAAATATTTCACCATTTTCAAACATCCGGGGGTCTTTTTGGATGCTGAGTTTTTCTTTCATCCCGGCTTTCAAAAAAGCTACTTCATGGGCATATTCAGGATTGTAAATGAGGTTATTCATGCAATACGGGTCGTCCTTTACATTGTACAACTCTTCTTTAATCCTTTTTCCAAAATTTAATTGCCAATATTTCATTTTACCAAATATGCGGCGTTGATTTAAAATATAACTTTTAGTTGCTCCGCCATCGCAATTTAAGTAACCTGTTTCCGGATTACCGGCCGGCCAGCGTTCAACATGGTAATTATAAAGATAAAGCATATTGTTTTTAAGAATACCACGAACAGGATAACCTGCATCTCCGGGCCTGCCTAAATCATGACGTTCTTTTCCTACCAAAATAAAATCACGTTCAGCAATTACCTGCCCATCTTTCCCGGAATAAAAAATTTCGGTTAAACTCCTTCCCTCCATCTTCTGCATTTTCGATTTCGACAAATCTATTCCCGACAATTCAAGAAGTGTTGGCGCAAAATCAATAAAGCTAATGTAATCTTCTACTTTTCTTCCAGGATTTTTTATGCCTTTGGGCCACATAATTGCCAATGGCAAATGATTGGAATATTCGTAAACCTGTCCTTTTACACGAGGGAAAGGCATTCCATTATCTGCTGTAACGATTACAATTGTGTTTTCAAGTTCCCCAATTTCTTTTAGATGATTAAGCATCCTTTCAAGATGTGTATCAAAGTGCTCAATTTCAAAAGCATAATCCAGCATATCGTTTCTTACTGTATCGGCATCAGGCCAAAATGCAGGTACTTCTTCAATCTCGTTAATATGTTTTCCTCCTTTATTTGCACCCGAACCATATTCGTAAAATCTATGCGGTTCTTTTCCCCCGTACCAAAAACAAAAAGGTTGTCCATCTTTCTTTTCTTTAAGGAACCTTTTGAAGTTCTCTGCATAATCAATATTACTAATAAATTTGGTTGGAGCGGTTAGTTTTATTTCATTATAGAATTTCCCGGTCAGCTCTCTATTGTTTCCATCTTTGTCCAGGGCCTTCCCGGGAGCCCACCCTTTTCCCGTAGTTCCCACAAGAAATCCATTTTCTTTTAGCACCTCAATATACGAATGAAATTCTTGTGGAAAGAAAGGAACATGATTGGCAGCTGCTTTTAACTGCCAACTGTTTAAACCGGTTATAATACATGAACGTGACGGGGCACATTTAGCATTTGGGGTATATGCGTTTTTAAACAAGATGCCTGATTTTGCCACTTGGTCGAAACCAGGTGTTTTTACCCAATCGCAACCATAAGCTCCAAAGTGCTGCCAAGAGGCATCGTCCGCAATACAAAAAAGTATATTAGGTTTCGATGGTACACTTTTTTCGGACCTATCGCATGATGATAAAAGTCCGAATAAAAAAGCAATTGTTACAAAAATCAGAGCTCTTTTTTTACAAGCAATAACTACATCTTTACTTCTTTTTTTTGAACGGATTGTACGTTCAGTAGTCTTTTTATCCGTTGATTTAGTCATATATGTTAAGCTTTCATCTGTTTAAAATGGTTTATTAAATATATGCAATTTATTACTTTTCCGATTCTTTATTGTCCTAAAGATTTCTAAGAAGCTGTCTAAAAATTATCCATCCATTTGATTATGCGTCTTTCCTGCCTACCGCAGGCAGGTTCGCTTATAC